>WRKH01000265.1 GCA_009778175.1 Turicibacter sp. | reverse complement strand
CGGGGGTCTGGGGGCTGGCCCCCAGCGGGGTGTTGCCCTGCAAACGTCTAAACGGTGTCCACTGGACACCAGACGCGGGGCAGAGCCCCACGGTCTTAAGAGGTGGTTTGAATGGAAGTTTTGTTTAAGTTGCAGAATGTGCGTAAAGTTTATCCGATGGGCGAAGAGCGAATTGTTGCCCTGAACGATATAACATTGGA
This sequence comes from Turicibacter sp., assembly GCA_009778175.1. Classification (GTDB taxonomy): domain Bacteria; phylum Bacillota; class Clostridia; order Lachnospirales; family WQUN01; genus WRKH01. Next base: position 12,888 of record WRKH01000265.1, on the reverse strand, counting down.
GTTTGAGAAAAATAAAATATATTGCCTGCTAGGTACTTCGGGCTCTGGGAAATCTACACTTCTAAATTTGATAGCTGGACTAGAGAAACCGTCCAGCGGCTCAATATTGTTTAAAGGGAAACCGCTGGAAAAATTGAACGAAGCACAGCTGACCCTGTATAGACAACGATATGTGGGCTTTGTTTTTCAATCCTATAACCTAATGCCCACACTTACAGCAGTCGAAAATGTTACTTTGCCCCTGACCTTTCGCAAAGTACCCAAAAAAGTGCGTACAAAAAAAGCACTGGAAATGCTGGAAGCAGTAGGATTAGCCAATCGTGGACGGCATAAGCCCAACGAATTATCGGGCGGACAGCAACAACGAATAAGTATAGCCCGCGCCTTTGTAAATAGCCCCGAAGTCGTTTTTGCAGACGAACCCACGGGCAATCTGGACACAAAAACAACTATAGAAATGATGAATTTGATAACGGGTATCGCCCGCAACCATAACCAAACATTGCTGATAGTTACCCACGACCTGGAAATTGCCGAATATGCCGACCAGATTATAAAGATAAAAGACGGCGATATTGAAAGCGTTATAACCAAATGATGTTCCTGCTCGATTGGATTTATCCGCCAAAATGCGTGGCTTGCAACATGAATTTTGAACCCAGCTATTACGGCAAAAAAATATGGCTATGCGAAAATTGTCAGCCCATAATTGAGGAGTTGGAAGAGCCGTATTGCAAAAAATGCGGCAGACCGTTGCCCGAATTTGACGTTCCTTGCACAGAATGTCATAGATCCGTCTTTAGTTTCAAGAGTCATCGTGCCGCTTTCGCTTACGATGGTCTAGTAAGGGAGCTGCTGCACAACGTAAAATTCCGAAGCTCCCTTAGAACAACCGAGGGACTGGGCGAATTATTTGCAAAATCGACCGCCGCAAAGACTCTGCAAGGTTCTTATATAGTCCCCGTTCCGCTACATTCCTCGAAAAAACGTAGCCGAGGCTTTAACCAAGCCTTGGTGCTTGCCGAAGCGGTTTCAAAAGAAACGGGAATCCCCGTTGGCGATATGCTTAAAAGAACCAGAAAAACCGTACCCCAAAGCTCTTTGGATTTGGTAGCACGTAAAGAAAACCTGTTAAACGCCTTCTCTTTCAACGATAAATACGACATAGCGGGCAAGGACGTTATACTTTTAGATGATATTTTCACAACCAGTGCAACCTGTGATGCCTGCAGTGCCGTACTTATGAATAATGGTGCAAATTCAGTAATGGCAATTTCTCTTGCTATTACCACCAAAACAGACACATAGGGGCTGAGTTTTTTCAGCCCCCATGTTTTATGCGGTCAAACTAACTACACACACAACTCCCTAAACGCCTTATTAAGCCCTTGAATCTTATCATCAGCCTTACCAGTCGCAACCGATATATCATCAGCCCCATCTATCAAAGTGCCGAAGTACAACTTTATCTTCGGCTCCGTTCCAGACGGACGAATACACACCCACGACCCATCATCCAACACAAAATAGAGAACATCGGCACTAGGCAATCCTCCAAAACCATTTTCATAGTCTCGGAACTCCTTAACGGCAAAACCACCCACGTTTTTAGGCGGATTCTTCCGCAAATCGCCCATTATCCGCTTCATGTCGGCAAGCCCCTCGACCCCTTTGAGCGTGATGGATTCCACGTGCTCTTTGTAAAAACCATGCTTTTTGTAAATATCGAGCATAACGTCCCAAAGCGTCTTGCCTTGCTTGGCGTAAAATGCGGCAGCCTCGCAGAGTAGCAGAACAGCCTCAACTGCATCCTTGTCGCGGGCATATGTGCCAGCCAAACAGCCGTAACTCTCCTCAAAACCAAAAATATACTCGTACTCTTTCGTCTGCTCAAACTCCTTTATCTTTTCGCCAAAATACTTGAACCCAGTCAGAACGTCCAAATAATTCACGCCATAATGCTTGGCGAGGGCTTGTGTCATATCGGTCGAGACGATTGTGGAGATGACCATTGCATTTTTCGGCAAGTTGCCATGCGAGAGAATGTATTCGGTAAGGACAACGCCCGTCATATTGCCCGTAAATGGGATATATTTGCCCTTTTCAAGGCGTACAGCCACGCCCATGCGATCGGCATCGGGATCGGTGCAGAGCATAATATCCGCATCATGTTCGGTGGCGAGTTTTTCGGCTAGGGCAAAAGCCTTGTAGTCTTCGGGGTTTGGGGAAGGTACTGTTGGGAAATTGCCGTCTGGCTGCTCCTGTTCCTTTACCACAAAAACATTGCTATATCCAGCCTCTTTAAGCACACGCTGCACGGGAACATTAGAAGTGCCATGCAGCGGAGTGAAGACGATTTTAATGGGGCTGCCAGCCATTTCAGGCTTGCGGCGTTCGGCTAAAATAGCCTTGATATAGGCATCATCGGTGTCCGCTCCCGCCATACGAAACAGATTTTTCTCTTTTGCATCGGCTAGTGGCATTGTTTTTATTTGCGAAAAATCCGTTACCTTGCCCACTTCGTTGATTATATCGGTATCTCGAGGTGGAGTTACCTGGCCGCCGTCCTCCCAATAGACCTTGTAGCCATTGTATTCAGGGGGATTGTGGCTGGCGGTTATAACAATGCCTGCCGTACATTTCAGGTATCGCACCGCAAAAGAAAGGATAGGGGTGGCACGCAAGCTGTCGAAGATATAAGTGTGAATACCATTGCCATTGAGAACAAGGGCGGCTTCTTGGCAGAATTCAGGGGACATATTGCGGCAGTCATAAGCAATGACCACGCCTTTATCGGCTGTGCCCTGTGCAAGAATGTAATTCGCCAAGCCCTGCGTTGCCTTACGCACGGTGTAGATATTCATGCGATTGGTGCCCGCCCCAATAACTCCGCGCATACCCGCCGTACCGAAAGCCAAATGTGTGTAGAAACGGTCTTCTTTGTCCTTTTCGGTTATGTTTTGCAGCTCTTTGCGTGTATCCGCATCTATCGCTGGGTCGTTTAACCAGCGTTCGTACTCTTTTTTATAGTCCATAAGAACCTCCTGCTTTTATTTTCACAATAGCATATTATGCGGATTTTGTCAACGAATTTTGAGATAACTCGCAGAAAAATTTTTTCGACTCATAAAACCGTGGGACTCTGCCCCACATCTGGTACAAGAGCCTTGCCGCAAGGGGTGTGCCCCTTGACCCGCTCGTTTGCGACATTACTTGAAAAATGCCGAAAAAAATTTAAAAACAGCCTCCGCTTGAAAAATGCTGAAAAAAATATTAAAATAGAGTCATTAAAGTTGCGAGGGGAGACAAATACTATGCTACGTAACGAAGAGGAAAAAATTATTGAAATTTATGATAAATACCGAGGACTCATGTTTCACGTGGCGTTGGGTATTTTGAAAGATCATGCACAGGCTGAAGATGCGGTAGGCGACAGCTTTGAAAAACTTATTTTGAACATTGGCAAAATCGGCGATATTTCTTGTTACCAAACCCGAGCTTTAATTGTTACTATAGTAAGAAACACAGCGATAAACATATGGAACAAGGCAAAACGCACCGACTACACGGACGAAGAGATGCTCATACCCGATAATACGCCTCCGATACCCGATATTATCACAAGTGCAGAGGGGTACAATTCTATAGTGGAGACTATAAAGGCACTCCCCGAAACGTATAGGGACGTAGCTGTTCTTTCACTGATAAATGAATTTTCCCATGAGGAGATAGCGAAGACATTGGATATTAGCTACAACGCAGTAAAGATGCGCCTGTCGCGAGCAAAACAAATCTTAAGAAAGCAGGTAAGCCGATGAATCTAGCAGAAAAAAGATCGGAAAAAATCTTCGATGCTTTGGTTAAGGTCGCACTAGAAGAGGTAATTGAAGAAGAATTGTCGGCACTGCCCACAGATGAAGAATTAAAAGCCTATACCCCCTCCCCCGCCTTGGAGTTGCGTATTAACCAAATTATAGCTCGCCGCAGTATGCAACGCAGACGAAAAAGGGCGATAGGTATTGCCGCTAGAGTTTCGTTATATGCGGCAGCATTTGCTCTAGTATTTTTCACGGCATTGATGAGCGTAGAAGAATCCCGAATACGTTTTTTGAACACGATAACGGGGAGCAACGACCATGTAGCTGTTGGGACGGCAGACTTTGTCCCCTTCGATGAAGGAATGGCTATGCGGGGTATGCCGCTAGATTTGGGCGAATTTGATTTGGTAATGCAAATGCCTGGCTTTAACCATCTATCAACGGAATATTTTGAAGATGACGTTTCAGTCTCCATCTATCAAAACGATAATGGCGAAACACTACTAGTTACCGTACGCCCCAACGCTAGTATCGCCGATTTTATAGAAAATGCAGACTTCGCCTTTAGTTTACGGAACGTAGAGGGCTATGACCTAGTTATTAACACAGACAGCACCGTTATAGCTTTTGAACGTGGCGACTCCGTCTATGAATTTGATATGCAGGAGATTGAATTGGAGTTTCTGCTCGATACCATTCGGCTATTTTTGCTAAATTAAAGGATAGAGGTAAACAGCATTGATAACATTGGCAATGGATACATCGGGCAGCACGGCGAGCGTTGCCCTATTCGAAGAAATTATGGAGGAGGGCAAACGGGAGATTTTGATAATATCGGAATCTTTTGTCGTTTTGAAAAATATAAAAAAATCTGCCACAATCGGCAAAGCGACTTCACAAACCCTAATGCCCATGATAGAGCATATTTTAAGCAATGCTAACTTGCCTTTGGAGAGCGTAGACTCCCTCGCCTGCACTTCTGGCCCTGGTTCCTTTACAGGCTTGCGAATAGGTGCGGCTACCGCTAAGGGCTTGGCTTTTGCCCTCGGCAAGCCATTGATACCCATACCTACATTGGACGTTTTGGCATATAATGCCCTAACTGCCGACATAGGGACAATAATAGTACCCTTGCTAGATGCCAGACGAGGGCAGGTATATGGTGCAGTATACCGATTAACATCGACCTTTACCATAGAGCGGCTAACCGATTATTTTGCAGAGGATATTGTGGATTTGGCTAAAAAGGCTGAAAGGGTGCGAGATGAAAGCAATTTTAGCGACGGGGGCATTATATTTTTGGGAAGCGGTGCAGAAAATTACAGGGATAGTATCTCGAGCATTAAGGGTGCGTGTTTTTTACCAAAACACTACAACGTACCGCACGCCGCCTGTATGGGCTATCTCATTCCCGATAGGATGGAGCGGGATTTTGACGAGTCTAATTTCAGCTTAACCTACCTAAGAAAATCACAAGCCGAACGAGAAAAAACTAAATGATAACGGAGATGACGGCTGAGCATATAGAGGCAATTAGCGGCATAGAAGCCGACACAACTTGGTCTAAATCGCAGCTTTTGCAAGATATGCAGAATAAACACGCAATTTACTATGTTGCATTACGAGACGGTATGGCGGTAGGATATATAGGGATATGGCATATACTGAACGAGGGGCAAATATTAAACATAGCGGTGGCGAAGGCGTATCGCCGCCAAAATATAGCTAGTGCATTACTGGCAACCGCCATTGAAACTGCAAAAAAATTTGAGATGTTGGGGCTTACTTTAGAGGTGCGAGAGAGTAATATAGCCGCAAAAAAGTTGTATGAAAAGCATGGTTTCGCAGAAGAGGGCAGACGTAAGAATTATTACGAAAAGCCTGCTGAGGATGCTTTGATTATGTGGTTGTATTTATAGCATCTTGTCTCGGGATGGTGCGAGCATGGTTCAATAAAAAGGGCAGACGTGAAAGTCTGCCCTTTTTATCGTGGCTTACGAATACGCCAAGATGGGTTCTGACATTACCCCTTGCTCGATTTCGTAGATTTTGTTGCAAATGTCTCTTGTAGCAACATCATGCGTTACTATGATGCAAATCTTATCCTTTGATATTTCCTTGATGGAGCTGTGTAACCTGTCTATTGAAGCGGTGTCCAAATTAGAGGTCGGCTCATCAAAGATAAGTATGGGCTTATCTGTATACAATGCTCGTGCTATTGCAATACGCTGTCCCTGCCCGCTAGAAAGGGCATTTTCGCCTTCGCCCACGATTGTGTTGTAGCCATCGGGCAGAGAGAGTATAAAGTCATCTACCCCTGCCAAGCTAGCCGCCTTTTGTACCCGTGTTTTATCGGGATTTTTGTCAGACATGGCTATATTATCGATTACGCTACCATAGAATAGATAGTCGGTGCTTGGCACATAGGCTATATATGGCAACAAATTTTCCGTCTGTAGGTCGTTTAGGGATACACTCCCCGAATCCGCCTTGTAAAGCCCCATTATAATCTTTGTAAGTGTGCTTTTGCCGCTACCGCTTTTACCGATTATCCCTACCACATCGCCAATTTTGCCGTCTAAGTTTGCATTTTTCAAAACGGATTCCCCATCGTAAGCAAAATTTACACCATTTACGAATACGGAACTAATATTTTTGATTTCCTCTTTTTTGACTTCGGAAACTTCCTCTGGGAAGTCGGTTATTTTACGTATACGATTGGCGGAGGCGCTTGCATCGGCTATTACATTCATATATACACCGATATACATAAACGGAACACTGACATTCCCCATGAGCATTACTATAGCAACAAGCGTACCCACTGTAAGTATTCCATCTCCTATAAAAATAGCACCCACGCCATATGTAATAAACATTAGGATACCTGCGAAAAAATGGCTTATATTCGAGTGCAACGCTCCAAGTTTCGTCATTTTTAGGGCAGCTTTTTCAGCATGTGAAAATCGTTTGTTGTAGTTTGCCATAACATATTCCAACATATCATATGCCCTAAACAAAAGCGTTTTTGTTACTCCTTCACTCAAACTTTTACGCACATCGTCCTCAGCGGCTTTTCTTTTCTCCATAATGCGGGTTAAGGCTGGTGTCATCGCCTTCATTACTAGAATAACGATTGGCGTAACGAAAGAGATGATTAGGCCCAACTGCCAATTTAGTAAAAATATAGCGATTATCGAGCCTAGCCCGAGTGCCACCGTTGTTAGCATCTCGTCCGCAATTTGAGGGACACACCTTGAAATGTTTAATGAATCATCTGAGAGCAATACCATGGTTTCGGCAGAATGTTTTTTCTGTGCTTCAGAGTAGGGAAGTCTATGAAAACTGCGCATTATATAGGCTCTTAAACCCCTGTTGATTTTTTGATTGGCTTTTTGAGCGAATACGCCTCTTAAAAAAATAGTAACACACATACCGAAAGTAGCTAAAATACCAAGCAGTATTGCAATAGAGAGCGGAAAATCAATGATTCCCGTTGCGATGTCCATTATAAACATAAGTATATACGCACTCGACAACCTTACACCCACATTTACTACAGATATGAATACCAACACCACCAGCACGGCTCTAGCAACCTTGCTCTGTACTAATATCCAACTAAAATTCCTTTGTTCTCTGTTGTTTTTCATTAGTTACCTCCAAATTTTATTAGTTTTCACACTGCTTAAACAACTAGCGGGTAACGCAATGCGTCTTGCTTGAAATACGTTACCCGCTCCCCCATACCGTGTAGAATTTACATTCATCGACCCCCCTTCAATTTTGTTTCTATACCCATGATAATACACACCAAAAAACAACACCATAGCGTTTGACGAAAAAAATATTTTCTTTTAACTCCTAGTAGTCTAACGAAAATTCCTCCACAAACCAGCACACAAAAATTGCAACCCAAAAATTTGACTATAAAAAATGAGTATGATACAATATTTTCACGAGGAGAGCTTGTTAAGGAGGCTCAAAAAAGAGGAGGAAAAAATTATGTTTAAGAGAAGTATGGTAATACTGCTGGCGTTGGTCTTTTACGCAATCCCCGTTGCGGCACTGGAAAGAGGAGTGTCCTTTGGGAGCTTTGAGGGGGAAATCACGGAGATAACGCCTGTTTACGGCACGGACGGCGAGCCAGTCTATGGAGAGTATTTTGTTACCATTGAGGGCGAAGGCACGGTTACTTTCCATGTAAACTACTACACCTTTGTGCTTGGCGAAGAGTTAAGTGTGGGCGACACAATCGTGGGCTTTTACGATGACAATCTACCCATGATTATGATTTACCCGCCACGGCATCGGGCAACCCTTATTGTAAATGGCGAATTTTATAATGTCGCTCTGGCTCGTTTTCAGCTTACAGATGGAAATCTCGTGAGTACAGACGGACTTTTGCAGCTTAATTTTACCGATGATTCGGAGATAATACTGCAAGATGGCCAAAATTTTAGAGATGCCATAGCGGGCTTAGAGGACAATCTTTTAACCGCTTTGGAAGGTCGTTTATTGGTTGTTACATATGGGCCTGCAACGATGGCTATACCCGCTATGACAATCCCAGGCGAGGACGGCTCTAATGTGAGTATTGTGGTCTTATTTGAACCTATAGCGACAGGCCCTGCAGAACTTGCGGGCATTTACGAGATGGACGAACCCGTATTGCCTACACTCCCAACGGAGTCTTTTGTCCCGCTTACAGGCACGGTTATAGATATAGACTCGAGCTTTGAAATAGTCCGAATCATTACCGTGGAGACGGATGGCGGAAGTATTGCCCATTTCCATACCAACGATTTTACGTATATTTTGGGCGATGAGATAAGCATCGGCGATGTGATTACAGGTTTTTATGATGGAAACGCCCTCATGATTATGATTTATCCGCCGCAGTACAGTATTCGCTTAATCGTAAACGGCGAATTTGAAAATGTCATGCTAAGTCGCTTTAATCTTGAAGCGGGAGTGCTCGTGAGCGAAAACGGGTTTTTGCAACTCAATTTTACCGATGACACCGAAATTTTATTGCAAGATGGGCAGGATTTTAGGGAGACCATAGCAGGTCTATATGATGACCTTTTAGACTCTTTGGACGGGCGTTTGTTGGCGGTTGTTTACGGGCCTGCTACAATGAGCATACCCGCCGTAACAATCCCAGGAGAAGACGGTTCAAATTTACGTATTATCGTTCTGTTCGATTCGCTGCCCGTAGAGCCAACAGAGCCAAATGTGCAGATTCCAGAAATAGAGGAAGAGCTGCCCATCGTGGTTTGGACTGTAAACGAGATAGTGGTAAACGGTCAAATTACCGATATTCACTGGATTGACAGGGACGACACTTTCTTTTTACCCCTGCGGAGGGTGCTAAATTATTTCGATTTTGATCTTGCTTGGGATGCTGAAACTAGCACGATTAGGATTACACAGGGGACAACCGAGGTTACAATAACCCCTGGCAGCAATGTGTACAGAGTGAACGATCTATACACAACATCACAATGGCCTGCCCCTGTAATCATAGACGGTGTAACCTATGTACCATTTAGATTTTTCGCCGAAATTTTAGGTCTTAACAACGCCTATCTATTCGAAGGTCAAATCGTCATCGACGACGGCGAACTAATGCAGTGATTCAACGTCGCGAATACCTCTATTGGCAATTTAAAGTGTCCGTCCGCGGACGAGTGCTTAAAATTTGATTAGCGGTATCTGCGATGTTAAAAAAGGAGGTTTACTTTTTATGAAATTATTTTTGCGAGTTGGGTTTGTTTTGGCACTCCTCTTGGTTGTCTTTTTCAGGTTGGAAATGTCCGCAAATTTGCCTATTACGGTAACTGTCGATAATCAACTCGTTGATTTTGCGGACGTGCAGCCGATGATTGTGCAGGACAGAATACTTGTGCCTGTGCGGGGAGTTTTTGAGTATATGAATTTTGATATTGAGTGGGACGAAAACACCAATACTGCCACCCTATCTCGCACAAATATCTCGATAACTGTTCGTACTGGCGAGAATTTTATCACGGTGAATGGGCAAATGCTATTTCCCGAAGTTCCCCCGCAAATTGTAGATGGGCGTTTTATGTTGCCCTTGCGAGCGATTACGGAGACAACAGGGGCGGATGTTGATTGGGTGGAAGAGACTAGAATGGTTGTTATAGTTTCGGAAATTCCCACGGTGGCAGTTGTGCCAACCCCAATTCCTACACCAGCACCAACGCCAGTGCCCACGCCAACCCCAACCCCAACCCCGATTCCTACACCAGCTCCAACCCCAAGTCCGACTCCAGTACCAACTCCGAGTCCGACTCCAACACCTACACCAAGTCCAACGCCGACCCCAACACCAACACCCACCCCAACACCCGCTACAACGCCACGCCCTTCGCCAACTCCAACGCCAGTCGATGTTTTCGCTTTTGAGTGGGAATTGTTTACGTTAATGAACGAGGAGCGTGAAAGTCAGGGTTTGCAACCAGTTATTTGGGATCCGTTACTCTCCCGAATAGCGAGCGAACGTAGTGAAGATATGGCGATACACGACATCTTTGGTGCTTTAGATTCTAGTGGAGTAAGCACTTGGCAACGGATGCAGCTAACCAACCACATGACTGGCTGGCAGGAAACCTTAGCACACACCGTATCCACCCCAGAGGCCACACTTAGACAGATGATGACGGGTTTATCTTTTAGAAACGCTATCCACTTCCCCAATTTTACCCATGTGGGCGTTGGGTTTAGTAGGGTAGATGGGCGTATCCGCACAACAATGATATTCGCCATAGACACAGAAACAGAATAAAATGCCACACAGTCGTTTAAGAATCTGTGTTTAACACCGTTAGCCGATTTTTGAATTTTGTAGGGGCGGGTAGCCAGTAGCTTGCGGGCGGATAGTATCCGCCCCTACGAAAAATCAGCGAAACAACCAGGGGAATTTGGGGCAGAACCCCAAGGTTTTAAGGGAGTCAGAATATGAACAAGAGCATAAATCGCATTAAATATCTTACGAAATTGTTGAATGAGGCCAGTAGAGTCTACTATCAGGAAAATCGTGAAATTATGTCGGATTTTGAATATGATAGGCTCTACCATGAACTAGAGGAGCTGGAGGATAAACTGGGTATACATCTATCATCCAGCCCCACCATAAAAGTAGGTTTTGCCGCCGTCGATAGCCTTGCCAAGGGCAATCACGATAGGCCGCTGTTGTCGTTGGATAAAACGAAGGAAGTAGCTGATTTAGTTACCTTTTTATCCGATGAACATAACGGGCTACTTTCCTGGAAATTGGACGGATTGACGGTTGTTTTGGATTATAGAAACGGCGTATTGACACGGGCACTTACTCGAGGTAATGGCACGGTTGGCGAGGATATTACCCACAATGCTCTTGCAATCAAAAATATCCCCGTATCCATTCCGTATAGAGAACGCCTTTTAATTCGTGGCGAAGCCGTTATAAGCTATGAGGATTTTGATAAGATAATCGAAACCGAGCCAGGTTATAAAACACCTAGAAATCTCTGTAGCGGCACGATGCGGCAGCTCGATAGCTCGATAGTCGCCAAAAGATATGTGAATTTTTACGCCTTTGGAGCGAATGTTGATATGCCGCTAAAATCGGAACAGCTATTGCTTTTGAATAATTTGGGCTTTGATGTTGCCGAATACCGAGAGGTACGCCAGCACGAACTAGAGGCTGCGGTGCTAGAATTTAAGGGAAAACTGCCGAAATTTCACGTTCCTACAGATGGGCTTGTTCTTACCTACGACGATATTTTGTATAGCGAGTCCTTGGGGGCAACCTCAAAATTTCCAAAAGATTCCCTCGCTTTTAAATGGCAGGACGAGGTTGCCGAAACCGTTTTGACTCATATCGAATGGAATACCTCCCGTACGGGGCTTATTAATCCGATAGCCGTCTTTAATCCAGTGGAGCTGGACGGGACAACGGTAAGTAAGGCGAGTGTGCATAATATCAGCATAATTAAGCAATTCGCACTTGGGGAGGGCGACACGATAGCGGTATACAAGGCGAATATGATAATACCGCAGATTGCAGAAAATTTGACTAAGTCGGATAATATTGTAATACCCGAATTTTGCCCCGTTTGCAAGGGAAAAGCCGATATTATAAAGCAGGTTGAAGGCGAAGCACTCTATTGTGCGAATTTGGGTTGCCACGCTAGAAAATTGGGAGCACTCGTTCATTTTTGCAGCCGAGATGCGTTAAACATCGAGGGTTTATCCGAGCAGACATTGGAAAAATGGATAAATTGCGGATTTATAAAGGATTACGAAGATATTTTCACGATAGAGAGCCACAAGGACAGCATAACGACAATGGAGGGCTTTGGCGAAAAATCATTCGGCAATCTGCTGACCTCGATTGAGAGGGCGAAGGACGTGGAGGCTGCTAATTTTATCTATGCTTTGGGGATAAAGAATGTTGGGTTGAGCAATGCAAAACTATTGTGCAGACATTTTGGGGAGATGGAGAGTCTACTGGAGCGGGCTAAACAGCCCTTGTTCGAAGAGGAATTGCTGGATATAAAGGGCTTTGGTAAAGTTACTGCGAAAAATTTGGTCCAACATCTTGTTGAGAATGAAACTACGATACGGAGCTTACTGGGCATACTACGCATCCAAGCACCTCAAATTCAGAGGGGCAAGTTAGACGGGCTGACTTTTGTAATTACTGGAGATTTGGCACAATTTTCAAGCAGAAAGGCACTGCAGGCTTTCATAGAGACACAGGGAGGGAGATGCAGCACTAGTGTTTCCTCCAACACATCGTATCTTATTAACAACAACACGACCTCCACTTCCGCCAAAAACAAGCGGGCAAAAGCACTAAACATCCCCATAATTGACGAGATGGAATTTTTGAAGGAGTTTGGGTAAAGAAAAACCGTCTTGCCGCAAGGGGCGGTATCCCTTGACCCGATCGTTTGTTTTGTGATGCGATGCGAAAAACAGCCATAGTTATGGCTGTTTTTGCATTAGCGTAGGGGCGGATAGAATCCGCCCGCAAGCCATAACGGGCGGATTCTATCCG
>WRKH01000264.1 GCA_009778175.1 Turicibacter sp. | reverse complement strand
GAGCCGTGAGCCGTGAGCCGTGAGCCGTGAGCCGTGAGCCGTGAGCCGTGAGCCGTGAGCCGTGAGCCGTGAGCCGTTGGGCTTGCTTTGCGTATAACGGAATCAGGCAAAATATCACACTATTAAAGGAGACTAACAAAGATGAAATCAAAAACGAACAGAAAATTTTTCACAAAGAAGTTTTGGTTGGCGTTCGCCACATTTAGCCTCTTAATAACGGCTACTGTGGCTGTTCCGACATTTGCTAATGTTGGCACGCCGACGGCTACAAGCCAAATCCGAGCGGAAAACTTCCCTGTCGGCTCGGTGCAGACGGTTGACTATTGTCATTTCTTGAACGTCCGCCGCGGACCTGGCGTAAATTACGCCGCTTTTACTTTCTTGGCACGAGGTGCACAAGTTACTGTACTGGAATTTAGCCGTGCTTGGGTGCGGATTGACACCGAACGTGGCGAAGGCTGGATTTCAGCGGCGTTCCTTTCTCGTGGGAACAACCCAAGCACCGCAAGCGTAGCCACAACGCAAGGCCGCACACCGCCGCATCTCCTAACCGCCGAAATGTTCCCAATCGGTAGCGTGGCGACCGTGGATTTTGCTACCGCCGTGAACGTCCGCAGAGGTGCTGGGAATAATTTTACTGCATTTACGCACTTACACAATGGTGCAACAGTAACGGTGCTAGAATACAATAACGGCTGGGTGCGTATTGATACGCCACGTGGCGAGGGCTGGATGTTTGGCGGATTCTTGGCTAATTCTGCTGTAATGGCGGCTCGTGGCGGTGGTGCTGCACCAGCGGTGGCGGCGGCAAATCCTAGCATTGGTGCTTTGACGCAAGGCTCAACGCAGGTTTCTTCGGCGGCACAGACACGCTCGGTGTCGATTCCCGCTGGTAATCGGAATGTAACATTTGTTGAAATTGATATTTTGCAAAATTACAATATTTACGCCGTTTCGGCTTTGAGTTTGCTCGGCAGACAGACGGCGACCTTGCCTGAATTTGCAACGGCGTTTTCGCATAGAGCTGGGGACGATATGATTATTTTTCCTGTGAATTATCTGCGGAGTACGGGCGATCACTCGGTCATCGGCGGATTGTTTTCGCAGGGCGTGTTGGACAGCGGCGGAGAAGACTGGTTTCACTGGGCTGCGGCGTTTGACTGGGGGAATTGGTTTAGCGTACAACAAGGCTTGCCAAACGGCTCACAGTCGGCGTTTACGGCATATCCTTTCTTAATGCAGAACGGCGCACGGTTCAACGTACAGCCAAATCCTGGAATGGATGCGAATTTCCTAAATGCGAGTGCGTTTCGGGCTTTTATGGGGCAGCGGGCGGACGGCACGTTTGTCGTTGGCAATGTGCCTAGCACAACTATTTTCCAATTACAGGACGTTGTGCAAGAATTTGGGTTGATAAATGCCGTGAATATGGACGGCGGAGCGTCGGTCGGTTTGTGGCGGAATGGCGAGATGATAACCACGCCAGGGCGGCAGTTGGCTTCCGTGGCGATTATCACGAATAGTCGGGCTCCGCAGATGGGGCAAGCACCGCCGCTTGGGAATCAGATTGCACAAGCACCAGCACCACCTGCACCGCAAGCGCCTGCACCGCCCGTATTTGCACCATCGCCGCCGAGCGGACCTGTAACTATCTTCCAGAATACTCCTCACATTACTCGAGGTGGCGGTCAGGCTGGTTTTCAGGTGGGGATTCCTTATACTATTCAAAGTGGCCCACACGCAGGTCAGGCAATTTATCCACCATTTGAAACTCGCTCGTTTGGTGCTGGTGTTCTTCCTCCAACAGTGTTTGTATCTGTGGGAGTTATTGCAGATATTCTTGGTTGGTTTGTAGATTGGAACGCTGCTACTCAAACGGCTACTTTCACGCTACCTAATGGTGATACCGCTGTATTTACCAATGCACAAGCCACATTTACCCATAATGGACAGACAAGACAAATGATTAACGCAGACGGCTCTCCTGCCCCTGCATTTATCTCAAACGATAGGTTGATGCTACCTATTCATATTCTTGATATGGAGTTAGGAACTAATATCGGCTTTGAGGTATTTTTACCTACTTTTGAACTTGTTCAAGTCGGAGGATGGAATTCTATGCAAAGCACATCATTTATAGCGGCAGAGGTTATAGCTGACATTCTTGGCTGGAATGTAAATGTGGATGCTTTCGGCACTCCCACTGCTACTTTTACACTTCCTAATGGCGGCACTGCTGTATTTACGGATAACCAATCTACTTTCGTTGCCAACGGACAGACATTCCATATAACACACTTAGCCACAGGCGAGCCTGCTAGTCCACTTTGGTCAGGTCCAAATTGGTCAAATAGGTTTATGATACCCGTCCGAGCCTTCGAGCAACTGGGGGTTGGTATCGACTGGATTCCGACAACCA
Organism: Turicibacter sp.; assembly: GCA_009778175.1. Taxonomy (GTDB): domain Bacteria; phylum Bacillota; class Clostridia; order Lachnospirales; family WQUN01; genus WRKH01. Next base: position 10,578 of record WRKH01000264.1, on the reverse strand, counting down.
CGAACAACCCAGGACTTGTTATCACACCATAGAGGGTTATTTAAATTAGGCTTCTCCACTTCTCGCACCGCTCCATTTTTTAGGGGCGGTGCTTTTTGTCCATAAATCAAAACAAAAAAAGCAAACAAACGAGCGGATTTGGGGCAGAGCCGAGGTCTTAGCCTGAAATAATTTGCCAGGCTACTATCATTGCGATTAAAATTGCCTGTATGGATGCGAGTAAAACTGCCCCCGCAGCACAGTCCTTTGCTATTTTTGCTAAAGGGTGGTGCTTTTTGTCGCAGTATAAGTCAACTACAGCCTCTATAGCTGTGTTTATAAGCTCTGTGCAAAGCACGGAAAATATCGCATACACCACCATGAAAATATGCAATGCCTCCAGCGGCAAAAATATGCACAAAATAACGACTAATGCGGCAATTATCAGGTGTATCTTAAAATTACGCTCGTTACGTATGGCTGTGCGTATGCCCTCTATTGCGTGAATAAAGCTGGTTGAAAATGAACTGTTTTTCATATCAAATCACCTAAAATTTCACGCTGAACCCGCCGCATTTCCTCTTCTTTTGCCTCGGTGTCGTGATCGTATCCAATCAAATGCAACAAAGCATGAACAATCAAAAATCCAACCTCTCGCTCAAAAGAATGACCATATAATTCCGCTTGCTCCCTTGCGGCTTTGGTAGATATTACTATATCTCCGAGGGAAATAGGGGCATTTTTTGTGCATATTTCACAAGAGTCCAAAAATGGAAACGAAAGTACGTCCGTCGGCTCGTCGATGTTGCGATATTGCCTGTTTAACTCCTGTATCTCCTCCTCGCTCACGAACGATAGGCTTATTTCAATATCTTTTGGCACTGGCATAAGTTCCAAAAAACGGGCTACTAAAATGTCTATTATTTCATCGCAGGAGGTCGGTACGTTCGCTTTGTAAATCATCGTTTTTCCAAAGCAAGCTCTGCCTCTGCCGCTGTCTTTTCCTCTTCGGGATCTTTGGGGTATGGTATGCGTTCGTGGTACATTCCTTTCAAAACCCTGTAAAAGGACTCGATTATGGTGTCCACGTCCTTTATCGTTAGCTGACTGTCCGCCAAAGAACCGTTGGTCAAACGTCCCTTTACCATATTTTCAATCATTTTCCTAAGGTCAACGCTGTCCCTATTGTCGCCCGCCATTACCGCTCGAACCGATGCCTCTATCCCGTCCGCCAGCATTACAAGGGCAGACTCTTTGGTTTGTGGGTTCTTGAAAGGATAGCGAAATTCCGCCTCGGCTATGGTTGCATCGGGATTTTCTTCCTTCGCCTTATGGTAAAAATACTTTATCAGCGAGTCCCCGTGATGTTCGGGGATAACATCTTTTATGAATTGCGGCAAGCGATGTTCCTCGGCTAGGGTAATACCGTATTCCACATGGCTAACTATGATTTTTACGCTATCTTTGGGTTTTATTCTATCATGCGGGCTTGCACCTGTAATATTTTCGGCAAAGCAACCAGGGTATTTTAATTTACCTATATCGTGGTAATATCCGCAAGCTCGTGCCATGTGAGGGTTGGCTTTTATATCGATTGCCGCAGCCTCCGCCAAATTTGCCACGATTAGGGAATGATGATAGGTGCCTGGTGCTTCTATGGTCAAACGTCTGATAAGCGGGCTTGTGGGGTTTGTTAAGTCCAAAATTTTTATAGGCGTTACCACGCCAAAAGCTACCTCCCACAGAGGCAGACTGCCAATGGAGATTATTACCGCAAGCACACCGTTTATGGCTGCAAATGAGGCGACCAAAAGAACTTGCTCCACCGAATATGTTACCTGATGCGGCTCAAAGGCGAGAACAATCGCTACTGCCAAAATAAAATTAAAGAACGCAGCTAGTAAGCTGACCATCATAATTTTATTGCGTTCCGTGGTATTGCGGGCGAGCAGACAGATGAGCGAGCCCGACAACATAAAAAATATTACGTGTTCGACGGTAATCCCTGCCACAAAATAGGCGATTATCGTGAAACCAAGATTTAACACCGCACCCGTACGAGAGTCCACCAGCATAGCTATAAGCATTGTAAAGGCTAGAATGGGCATGAGATAAAATTCACTGCCGTCAATCAGCCAAAGGACGGCAAGCATCGCAGAGTATAGCGTAAAGATAAGCAAGCCCTCTTTCGATTGTGAAATTATCTTGCGGCGGTAGAGGAAGATGAACCAGCAGCTGGTTAGCATAATCGCCGCCAATATGATAAAAATGCCAGTCAGCGGCACAATATCGCGCGTCCAATCGCTATCGAACATACCGAGTGCCTCCATCATCGCAAAAGCCTCTTCGCTTATAGGCTCGCCTAAGGCAACTATCGTCTGATTGGGTGCAAGCGTTACCGTTTCGTAATTATCCGCTATCTCCTGTTGCAAATTATGGAATAAATTGGCATCAAACACTCTGTTTGGCTCTAACGAAGCCATGAGGATAACACGTCCAATATTTGTCCTGTTTATTACCTCTTCCGTGTTTGCATAACCAAAAATCTGCTCCAATGCATTATTAAGATTTTCAGCCACCTGAAAATCATTTACAACGGCTATTCCAGGGGCTTCCAAGACGAGTTCTGCCACTTCTTGGAGATTGTAGAGTAACTCCGTATATTCTTCAGCAGACAGGTTAAGTAAGAATTCCTGCAAGGTGGGAGAAAGCAGCGGGGGCAATCCAACAAAATGCTCCTGCAAATTAAAAGGCTCGGTTTCGAAAATAAATTCCGCACTCGGCTCATTCAAAACAGGTTCATCGAAATCATCCAAAATTTCAATGTGAGCGTTCCAAGTCTCTATTTCATGAAGCCATTCCGCATGGGCAAGCTGCATATTTATGGCTTGTTCGGCGTTCCACGCAACATAATCTCCTCGTATCCCGTCCAAAACATTAAAGAAATTATAGATATTGTTAACGGTATAAATATTGCGGGAAGTGTCTAAAAAAGTGGCAATGTCGGGGTTTGCCTCCTCGGATCTAGCCAGTGCCTCCTCTCGGTTTCTAGCAGTTGCAAGCACATTTTCCATGGCTCTCGGTGCGGCAACTCTCTGCATAGCCACATCGCCCACAGACACAACGAGTGCCGATTGAAAATACTGACTGGTAAAAACAGCTATGCAGGTTATCAAAAACGCTACCACAATCAATATTCCGTTAAATACTCGATTATTCATCTCAAATTACCTCTTCATCAAACCGTTCCTGCCCATCCAAGCGGCATTTGCGGTTAAACATTTTTCCTTTTTAATCTGTACTCGGCACGAGCCTCCCGTTTTTCATACGCAGTGATTATTTTTTGTACAAGCGGGTGGCGAACAACATCTTTGGCGGTTAGATGTGAAATGGCTATGTCGTCGATATTGTGCAGGATTTTGACTGCATCTTTGAGTCCGCTATTTTTGCCAGCGGGTAAATCTATCTGCGTAATATCGCCTGTGATAACGGCTTTTGAGCCGAAACCTATACGAGTTAGAAACATTTTCATTTGCTCGGGGGTGGTGTTTTGGGCTTCGTCAAGAATGATGAACGAGTTGTCTAGGGTACGACCCCGCATATAGGCCAGCGGGGCTACTTCGATTGCCCCTTTTTCCACATTTCGCTGAAAATATTCCACACCTGCAATATCGTGCAACGCATCGTACAGGGGTCGCAAATAGGGATCGACTTTCTGCTGCAAATCGCCTGGCAAAAAACCTAGGCTTTCGCCCGCTTCTATTGCGGGGCGAGTTAGGATTATCCTGCCTATTTCCTGACTACGGAATGATGTTATTGCCATGGCCATAGCTAGGTAGGTTTTGCCAGTACCCGCTGGGCCTATTGCGAAGGTTATTGTATTGTTGCGGATTTGATCCAGATATTTTTTCTGCCCCATGGTTTTGGGACGTACGGGGCGGCCAGAGGCGGTTATGCAGACGGTATCATCGTTTATTTTCTCTATTTGCTCAAAATCCGCTTCGCCTTGGGAAGCAATCAGGTAGTTTACCTGTTGTTCGCTTATAGCTTCGCCTTTTAGGGCAAAGGCTGCAAGTTTATTAAGGACGGCGGCGGCTTTTTCTGCGTTCGCACCTATTATTTGCACACAGTCGCCACGGTCCACTATTACAACGCCATATGATTGTTCGGTTTTACGAATATTTTCGTCCAATTTACCAAAGACATTGCCGATAACATTCGCTGGTATTTGTATTTTACGCTCCATTCACACTTCTCGCCTCTCATTTTTAAAACCGTGGGGCTCTGCCCCACACCCCGCTGGGGGCGCGCCCCCAGACCCGCTCGTTTGTAGTATTTCAACTCGTTTACGACACCACTCATTTTTCTACCTTATCGTTATATTCTAACACAGGCTACAAAAAAATGCAAAAATTATAAGAATAAAAACCGTGGGCTCTGCCCCGCTTCCCGCTGAGGTCTATCCATGTCATTTTAGTCATTGTCAAACAATGGCAATTAGCCATATATACGGCATCGACGACACGTTCTCCAGTTTTCCAAACAACCATAGCAACACAATGTTAAATATTTGGTAAAAATGCACAAAATTATATCGAAATAAGCTTATGTTTTTGTTGATATTGCATAATTTGGCTGGTGTAGGTGGTTTGTGTGTGGCTTTGCCTGTTTTATCGGGTTTTTTTAGTTATGTTATATATCGAAACCCTCTGATAGGTCAATCATGTTAAATTTTTTGTCGCAATGTTTGACATTTTGTATTTTTGTGTGCTACAATGCTTTTATAAGAAATTGAGAGGGACTGTGTTGCGTGTTGCGACGTTGGCAAAAATCCTGAAAATTAGCCAATATGCCCTGTTTATACTCAAAGGAGGATGAATATTTATGAAAAAAGAAAAACAGCAAAGACAACTGGGCTGGATATTAAAGCAAACCAAAGCTATCAAAGGGACGCTAATAATTTTGGCACTCATTTCGCTTGTAACCGTTGCGACTAGATTGTATGTATCGCAAATCATTATAACCATAATTGATATAGCAATAGGCGTGCAAGATGGGATAATTTACAATGTTATGTTGTTTGCGGGGCTAATTTTGATTGTTATGTGCATTACCATGTTCATCAGAGGAATCCTTAGCCAAATCATTATGATTAATATGTACAGAGACTTGAGATCTTATATATTACGCAAATTCTATGAATTGCCCCATCTCGAAAGACAAAAGAAACATTCTTCGGAAATTATGAGAATAATCTCGGACGACACATATTCCATTGCAGACACCGTATCCGAGGCGGCGGATAATATGTTGGCAAGTTTGGCGTTGTCTATCGGTTCGATGGTTTTTATCTTTGTGTTAAATTGGCAATTAGGGCTAATTATGTCGATTATTATTCCTGTTATGATACTCGCCATGAAAGCCTTTGCACCGCCTATGATGCGGGCGATGCAAGCGGTAAAATCTTCCGAAGACGATGTTCGGAGAAATTTGCAAGAGGGCGTAACAAAAAATTTGCTATTCAAATCTTATAAAATGCTCGATTTTATCGTTGAAAAGCATAACTTTTTATACATTCGCAGAGCAAAATTAGCCCTTAGAAAGACGGTTATCGCCTCGCTAAATTCCAATATAAACACGTTGTTTAACTTTGGACTTATATTTATCACATATGGCGTGGGGGCGATATTTATCATGGAAGGCGTGATTACTGTCGGCACATTAGTTGGTATTTCGTCCTTGATGGGTAATGTTGCTCTTCCCTTTATGCAGATAAGCCAATATATTTCTAGTTTTGTAGATGCTGGCACGTCAGCCAAACGTATCCGTGAAATCACGGATACTCCTGCCGTAATCTCGGAAATTTCGGACGAAAAAATCAAAGATGTAAGTTCGATTCTTGTCCAAGATATAAGTTTTTCGTACGACAAGGACGAAATTTTGAAAAAAGCTAATTTAGAGGCAAAAACTGGCGATGTAGTAGGCATAATAGGTAAAAGCGGTAGCGGCAAAAGCACTCTTGCAAAAATTATAATGGGATTATACGAACCAAGCAGTGGCAGCGTTCTGCTCAATAACGAAAAAACTCGGAATTTGCTCTCCTACATAGCCTATGTGCCGAGCGATAATTATGTTTTTAACGCCAGTATTTCCGAGAATATAGCCATGTCCGAGAAAAATTTTGACAGTGTTCAGGTACAAAAAGCAGCGGAGGCGGCGGGTATCCATGAATTTATATTAACCTTGCCAAACGGCTACGATACAATCATAGGCGAGGGCGACAATGCTTTGTCAAGCGGGCAGGGACAGCGTGTGGCAATAGCTCGTGCCTTGTTCACAAACAAGCCAATACTAATTTTCGATGAGCCGACCTCTAACCTAGACGTTGCTTCGATAGATAACTTGCATACGGCAATTAAAAAAATTGCCAAAGACAAAATTTGTATCATCGTAACCCACGACACCGCCACAAAAGATATGTGTAACAAAATCTACGAAATCAGCCACGGCGTAATCTCTGAACCGATTTCTGCTAGATGAATATCCAATGTCTCATAATTTGACGATAACATTAACGTACGGGTGGATAATATCCGCCCGTGCAAAATGCTGAAAGTCGGCTTACCCAAAGGGACAAGCCGACTCCCAAACCTTACCTATTAAACCTCCCTAAACACCTCTTTCCCTGCTCCGCAAAGCGGGCACACCCAATCCTCTGGCAAATCCTCAAACTTCACGCCAGATGCCTCCTCGTCATGCTCGTAACCGCATAAATCACATACCCATTTTTTCATCTAAATCTTCCTTTCTTTAACCTCCGTCCAAGTCCCTTGAACGTCCATTCCTCCGTCCGCTACCCATGTAACGGACAACTCTTCATTTAGACCACTCGTATAATAAACAAACGAGCGGGTCTGGGGGCGCGCCCCCAGCGGGGTTTGGGGCAGAGCCCCAAGGTCTTTGTCTTACCGCAATAAATGCTCCAACCCACGCCGTAAAACCGCACTTGCATCCTCGTCGTCCACTATAATCTGCGGAATCACGCCTATCCCATTTATCGTCGCACCGCTACGGCGAAAATATTCCTCCGTCGTTATCTTCAATGCACCGCCAGTCCCCATCGTGTAAATGCTCTGCACAAGCCCCTTACCATAAGTCTGTACGCCGATAACCGTCGCAATACCGCTATCCTGCAACGCCGAGGCCAACACCTCCGCCGCCGACGCAGTTCGCTCGTCCACTAAAATAACTATATCACGAAACGGCACATTTTGCAAGTTCGATGAAAAAACTCTCCTCACTCCTGCCGCATTTACCGTCTGCAATATCGTTCCCTGTGGCACCAACATATTTGCAATTTCCACAATAACGTCCAAATATCCGCCGCTATTGCCGCGTAAGTCCAGCACAATGCCCCTTACGCCCTCCTGCTGCATAATCGACAACGCCAATCGCACGTCGTTTGCCGTATTTCTGCCCACGCTTGTAATTTGCATATATCGAAAATGCTGTAAATTAGCCAATCCCTCCGCCTCGTCTATGTCCTGCAAGCGATTTACGTGTACCGTGGAAAAATTCACTTCGCCTTTCTGCATTACAAACGAAAGCAGCGTATTCCCACGCATAACGCCAACCGTAACCCAGTCCGAAGCCGAATCCACAATCCGATCCCTCAACTGGTCGGTGGAAAGTCCAGCCACGCTAACGCCGTCAACCGAGGCAAAAACGTCTCCAGCCAAAATTCCAGCCCTTTCCGCAGGCGAGTTAGCAATCACGGAATCAACGACAATCCGACCATCATCCCTCATTCTCATCGTTACGCCAATGCCGACAACTCTACCACTAATATTATTGGAAAATTGCGACCATTCCGCAGCCGTAAAATACACGCTATACTCATCCAGCTCTTCCGTCATACCTCTCATAGCCGCTTCAAAAAGCTGTTCCACCGTAACTGGGTCGCCCACAAAGCTATTCATAATAAGCTCAATAACCTCAGCCAAATTACGCCCAGCCACCTCAGCCTCACCACGAACACTAGCCGAAACCGACAACCCACCAAAAGCCAGGCTAAAAGCCAAAACCAAACCCAAAACTCTCTTCATATTTACACCCTCCTAAAACCGTGGGGCTTCGCCCCACACCCCACAAGGGGGCAAGCCCCCTTGACCCCCAACGTTCGCTATTTTTTGTTACCATGGGAATTCCCAAATCGTCTCAAATTTGTAGTGATTAGCGGAAATCCACGAGCCACATAAGACGAACGTTGGGGTCAAGGGGCTTGCCCCTTGCGGGGGTGTGGGGGCAGAGCCCCCACGGTTTACTGTACTATGTTTACTATTTGGTCGGCGTAGCTGCTTATTAAGCCTACGCGCATAAATTCTACTAGTTCGTTGATTATGTTGGCAGCCTCTGCGTTTGTTAGCTGTCTTGTTGGGTTGAAAAATCCGTTTTGATCAGGGACTGCTAAGCCTATCATGTAGGCCACCGAAACTTCTCGCCTTGCCCATGGGGCGATTAGTGGATCGTCGGCGAATGGGGTCATTGGCGTTGGATTTAATCCCATCGAAGTCAAACCTAAGGCTCGCACCATTATCATCATCGCCTCTTGGCGGTCGATTGGGAAATCCGAGTAAAACATACTATTCGCTCGTCCCACCGCTAAGCCTGCTCGGTACGCCGCCATTATGTAGGGATATTCTGGGCGTTCTCGTGGCATATCGGCGAAAACCGATGTGTCAGGCTGTAAACGTGCCCTCGCCGTTGGTTCAGGCTCGAGCGGCAAGCGAACGGCTCTTGCCACCGCCGCCACGAATTGCCCACGTGTTATCGCATGACCTGGCTGGAAAAACCTCGGATCGCCGTTTAATATTTGCGTACTAAACAAACGCCGAATATCGTCCTCCGCCGAATTGCCGTGCAGAAAACTCAAATCATGGGCTGGCAACTGTTCAAAGGCATTTGGAATATCCATACTCACAACGCCTGTGCGTGGCACGTCCCACATGAAATTGGGTGCGAAAAGTATATCGTACCGCAAGCCCACGTTATTCTGCATTACCTCGCGGAAATTGCCCTGAAAACTTATTGCCGTCGGCTCGTTCTGCACGAATTGCAGCACTTTATTCAGCGTAATACTGGGACGTATTTGGTACTGCAAAGCCCATTCTGGCGTGGTTACAGTAACGTCAATCCTGTGCGTTTCCGTTGCCGACCAAGGGCTGCGGTATCCGTGGAAAGAGCCTTGAATATCCTGCACAATATTCTCGCCAGCGGCGTTCGTGAACACCAGCCGACCAGATACATCGCCCCTATAATAGCTGACTCCTGGGGTCATATCCTGGATTATGCTAATGCCATAATGCGACATTGCTGGTACAAGCGTAAAGACCTCGCCATTCACGGTAATCGTGGAAGTCCAGTTATTCCGCTGTGCCTCATACGTAAAAATGACTTGCGAGCCTTCCAGCCGATAATTCACAGCAAACGTGATATTTCTAGCGACATTAACATCTCCAGCCGCCCCAATCGGAGCGACGACATGATTTATCGTAAAGCTACCCACAGGCGAGGTTACATCGACCCCACCATTCCGAGTAACAGTCAGGTTCCCATCAAATTGGACAGGTTCGCCGCTCAAGAAAATCAATTCCGAGTACCGCATAACGGTGGTATCTCGGCCATTCTGCCGCCGCCCAGTATCCAATATAAGCTGTTCGGTAGTAAGCGGCAATCTAACGCCCTCACTAATTCCACCAAAAAAGCTCATATCTCCAATCCGATTATTAACCTGATTATTGATCAAGTTCTGTGCAGGTGTCAAATTATTCCCCCACACTTCAACAGAAACCCCCATCGAAAGCGCAAAAAACAAAATCACACCAAAAACCTTCTTAACCATAAAACTTCTCTCCTTTCAAGCCTAAAACCGTGGGGCTTTGCCCCACACCCCACAAGGGGGCTTTTTGTCAAACCCCCTTGACCCCCAACATTCGCTATTTTTTGTTACCTTGGGGATGCTCAATCGTTACAAATTTGTAGCGATTGGTGGTATTCGCTATTGACCTACTCTTTTCAATTTGTTTAGCTGGTTCGTAAAGTAGATTTTTTTAAGCGTATGATAGCCCAATTCGACCAACGACAAGGCGATTGGCACAAGCGAAACTAAAAAAATCAGTCTAAATATTGATAATATCATAAATGTAATGGATTGGGAAGAGTGCGGGATTATCTCCCTCTGTTCCTCTTGTTGCGTCTTTTGCCGATAGGTTTTCTTAATTTCTCGATTTCTAGCTCTACCTTTGTTGTTTCAGCCTTGGTTTTGCGTGATTTCGCTCTTATGTAGTCGAACGTAGCAAAGCTGATAAACGGAGCCGATATTGCTGTTATTGCGATAATGGCTCTTTCGGCATATTCTACTATCTCTCTCCAATCCACATATTCACCTCCTTTTTGTTACTATGGATTTCCGCTAACCGCTATAAATTTGTAACGATTGAGCATCCCCACGAGCCACCAAAAACGAACGTTGGGGGTCAAGGGGGCTAGCCCCCTTGCGGGGGTGTGGGGGCAGAGCCCCCACGGGTTTAGCGTTCTACT
>WRKH01000263.1 GCA_009778175.1 Turicibacter sp. | reverse complement strand
CCAGCCCCCACACCCCCGCCACTTTGTAAAGTGGACAAACTTTAAATTTTGTTTGGTTAAGGGGAGCGGTTTTGTGTTTTTGGCTATTTTCCGCTACGTTGGCTACTTTCCGCCACGTTTGCGGACTATGTATTTGTTGGTGGATTTGTTTTTCTTGCGGGTCTTGTAACCTAGAGCTGGTTTGCCCCATGGTGTGCTGGGGGCTGGTCTGCCTATCGGGGCTCTGCCCTCGCCGCCGCCATGCGGGTGATCGTTCGGATTCATTACAGAACCACGGACTGTCGGACGTATGCCCATGTGGCGTTTTCTGCCCGCTTTGCCTATGTTTATAAGCTCGTTGTCAAGATTGGAAACCTGCCCTATCGTGGCACGGCAATTCACTGGCACGAAACGCATCTCGTTTGATGGTAAACGGACGGTTGCGTATTTTTCGTCCTTTGCCATAAGCTGGGCAACATTGCCCGCCGAACGCACCATTTGCGCACCTTTGCCTGGTTTCATCTCAATATTATGTATCTCCGTCCCGACTGGTATCGACTTCATCGGGAGCGTATTGCCTATGCGTATCTCGGCGTTTGCACCGTTCATCAGCATATCGTTTACCTTTAATCCGTGCGGGGCAATGATGTAACTCTTATGCCCGTCCGTATAGTGGAGCAGGGCAATATATGCCGTGCGGTTGGGATCGTACTCGATAGCCGCAACCTTGGCAAATACATCGTCTTTGTAACGCTTAAAATCCACCAAACGGTATTTTATTTTCGACCCGCCGCCTCTGTGTCTTACGGTAATCTTGCCCTGCCCGTTCCGCCCTGAATGTTTTTTCAAATGCACCGTTAGGCTTTTTTCGGGCGTTTTTTTTGTAATTTCAGCAAAATCCGACGCTGTCATCTGACGGCGAGACGGTGTGTAAGGTCTGTATCTTCTAATGCCCAATAAAATCAACTCCTTCTTTATTAAACCGTGGGAACTCTGCCCCACACCCCGCTGCTACTCGCAACGGCTAAACGATGTCCGCTGGACACGCCGCAGGGGCGTACCCCCAAACCCGCTCGTTTGTAATGTTTCAACTTGTTTGGGGTATCAATCGTTTCCTGTATACGTTAGGTCAGCTAAATCATCGTCAGTAATTTCGATGTTTAATTTGTTTAAGCCGATGTCTGGGGTAAGCTCCAATTTTCCCATATAAACGCCGTCTTCGTACAGGTCTTTTTTCTGTTCCCTCACAATCGTCCCCTCCTACCCTATGGTAAATTGTAGTAATCGTTTTACTATCCGCAGTTGATGCCGCAATTGCCTTTTTATTAACGACTGTCTTGTTGATCGCATATTTGCGGCGTTGTCTGTGTTTCGGGTGGGCTAGCATTGTTTTTACCTCATACGATTTCGAAAATAGCTTTTTGCGTTCCGCCAACATTTCAGCCTGCGATACGAAAATTTTACATTCTTCATCTTCCTCAATATCGGCTAACATTTGCAAATCTATTTCGTCAGGCTCTACTTCGGGTATTTCTTCCCAATTTGTAATCATATCACAATTCCTACCCCTCAATCCAAAATCCTAACAAAAAATTAAATTTTGTCTGGAGACAGTCCAGTGAACTGTCGAGTTTCAAAGTGGCGGGGTGCAGGGCAGAACCCCACAGTTTTGTTTTTACAAACCTGGGAACAAATCAATCGTGTTACTATCCGCAGTCAGAGCAACAATCGCCTTTTTCTTAACAGCCGTCTTGCCAGCCGCATAACCTCGGCGTTGCCGGCGTTTCGGATGCGTCCGCATGGTGTTCACTTTTGCCACCTTTACACCCGAAAACAGCTTTTCAACCGCCTCTTTTATCTGATTCTTTGTCGCCTTGGGGTGTACGTAAAATGTGTATTTGTTCGTCTCCGACAGGCTCATGCTCTTCTCGGTCATCAGCGGTTTTGTGATGATGTCATAATATTTTAAGTCTGCCATTAGGAATACACCTCCTCGAGTTTTGCAACTGCCTCTTTCGTAACGGCGAATTTATCGTATTTTAGAATATCATATACGTTAATCGTGTTCACGGCGGCTGTTTTTATCGTTGATATGTTCCGTGCCGATAACATGGCGTTTGTGTCCGAATGGTCAACTACAAACAATCCGCTCGTAATGTCCAAATTAGCACAGACCTTCGCCATCTCCTTTGTCTTTATCTCGGGAAAAGCTAGATTTTCCAATACAATCAACTTGCTCGCCAATACCTTCGACGATAACGCAGATTTTAGGGCAAGCCGTTTTTGTTTCTTGTTCAATTTAATTGAATAATCCCGAGCTTTCGGTGCAAATACAACACCGCCGCCCGTCCATTGCGGAGAACGGGTAGAACCCTGTCTCGCACGTCCGCTGCCTTTCTGCCGCCACGGCTTGCGACCGCCGCCACGTACTTCTGCCCGTGTCTTTGTGCCTTTTGTGCCTTGCCGTTGATTGGCTAAATATTGCACTACCGACATATGTACGGCGTGTTCGTTAGGCTTGACTGCGAAAATTGCGTCCGACAAGTCAATGGTGCCAGTTTCTTCGCCTTTCATATTGTAAACGGCTACAGTAGCCATGTGTCCTCACTCCTTGCCTCTATTATCTCTTTTTTACCGTATTCTTAATGAATAACAGTGCATTTTTCGCACCAGGTATCGGACCCTTAACAAAAAGTAGATTTTTTTCGCCGTCCGCTCTTATCACTTCAATGTTCTGTATCGAAACCCTTTTCGCTCCCATATGACCAGGCATTTTCTTGCCCTTTTTAACGCTGCCGGGTGTTGTGCCAGGCCCCATCGAACCCAATCCACGGTGATATTTCGATCCGTGCGTCATCGGTCCGCGATGTTGCCCGTGGCGTTTTATCGCACCCTGATAACCTTTACCCTTGCCAATACCGCTAATATCGACAAAATCGCCCGCCGCAAAAATATCGGCTGTGATTTTTGCACCCACGTCAAACTGGTCGGTGTTTGTTAGCTTAAATTCCCGCAAAACCTTATTTAATGCAGGTTTGGACTCGCCGAGCCTTGCCTTAAAATGCCCGATAAGGGGCTTGTTGGCGTGTTTTTCCTTTAATGTGCCGAAACCTACTTGAATAGCACTGTATCCATCGACCTCGACTGTTTTCTTTTGAATAACGGTGCAAGGCCCCGCCTCGAGTACAGTTATTGGGATAACTGCCCCGTTTTCCGCAAATATTTGTGTCATGCCCAGTTTACGGGCTAAAATTGCTTTTTCCATAATTCTACCGATTTTTGTTGCCCTCGGCTACCTCCAATCCTATAAAATTTTTAATGTAATATCCACGCCGTCAGGCAAATCGAGCCTTGTCAGCACGTCAACGGTTTTTGGGGACGGGGACATGATGTCAATCAGGCGTTTATGTGTCCGCATTTCAAATTGTTCCCTAGAATCCTTGTATTTATGCACCGCACGTAATATAGTAACCACTTCTTTTTTAGTCGGGAGCGGTATCGGACCCGAGATTTTCGCACCCGTCCGCTTTGCCGCCTCGATTATCAGCGTAACCGAATGGTCGATGAGCTTGTGGTCATACGCTTTCAAGTTGATTCTAATTTTTTGGTTATCCATAAAAAATGTTCCTCCTTTTCGCAGGTTAATAGCGATTAGTCGAAACTGTACATTTGAACGGACACGTTAAAGTCGATACCGTCTTAGGCAACTGCCATCATAAAAATAATGCGTATTGCCTAACAATAATATACAGTGACCTCTCGCCCAGCTCGCTGGCTGTACAATCGCTAACAGAAAAACCCACCTGTTTATCGCTAAACAGGGGCAACCTTCCGCTTCACAGCTTCAGATGTCACGACACTAATTTCATTGTATCACAGCTTTTTTGAAAATGCAAACTTTTTTTGAAAAAAATTTGAAAAAATTTTTTAGGCGGGTGCGAAACACGATTTTTTGCCTAAAACATCAGCTTATTCTAATTGAAAAAATTTATCTTGCGGCTGTTATCTTGCGGCTAAAATAAAAAATACAAAAATGCGGGCCTGGGATGCACACCCCCAACGGGGTGTGGGGGTGTCAAGCCCCACGATTTTATGACACGTCGTTACTGTTTTAGTGCTTCTACCTTGTCCAGTTTTTCCCAAGGCAAATCCAAATCTAATCTGCCAAAATGCCCATATGCTGCCACTTGTTTGTATATCGGACGTAACAAATCAAGTTGCTTGATAATGGCTTGAGGCCGAAGGTCGAAATTCTTGTTTATAAGCTCCTCTATTTTTCCCTCTGGTATTTTGGCAGTTCCACGGGTATCGACAGCGACAGAAGTCGGCTCCGCTACGCCGATGGCGTAAGAAATAGCCAACTGACAGCAGTCCGCAAGCCCAGCTGCTACCACGTTTTTAGCAATATACCTAGCCATATAAGCTGCCGAACGATCGACTTTTGTTGGATCTTTGCCCGAAAACGCACCTCCGCCATGAGTCGCATAACCACCGTAAGTATCAACTATAATCTTTCGCCCCGTCAGCCCGCAATCGCCCACAGGCCCGCCTATAACAAAACGCCCCGTCGGATTGACGTAAATTTTTGAACTTGCCGAAATCAAATTTTCAGGGATAACGGCGTTTATAACGTGTTTTTGTATATCCTGCTTTATCGTTTCTTGACTCACGTCGGCACTATGTTGAGTAGATACCACGACAGCCGTAACGCCTACCGCCTTGCCATCCTTGTATTCAACGCTAACCTGCGCCTTTCCATCGGGACGTAAATAGGGCAAAACGCCATTTTTACGAATTTCCGATAGACGGCGTGTCAGTTTATGGGCAAGGGTAATGGGCAAAGGCATAAGCTCTTCCGTTTCATTGCAAGCAAAGCCAAACATCATTCCTTGATCCCCTGCACCGTCCTGATCCACACCCATAGCAATATCGGGCGATTGCGTACCGACCGATACAAGCACGGCACATGAATTGCCGTCAAAGCCAAAATCTCCGCCCGAATAACCTATATCCAAGATGGTTTTCCGTGCTATATTGGCTATATCCACATAGCAATTTGTTGTTATTTCGCCGCTTACAAGCACTAAGCCCGTACTGGCAAGCGATTCGCAGGCAACTCTAGCTCGTGGATCTTTTGCCAAAATTTCGTCTAAAATAGCATCTGATATTTGATCGCATATTTTGTCAGGATGCCCTTCTGTTACTGATTCTGATGTAAATAATCTCATTTTTTCTCTCCTTTTAACAGTATTCTGTCTCGAACCCCGCTATTTTGCGGTGTTTGCTGCTTTTACAGCGTTTTTCGGCGTTTTTACGCCAATTAATAAACCCCTCATCAGGGGTTTAAATAATATTTTATCTTCCAGTAAAAACTGGGGGAATTGGCACCTTATTTAAAAAATCGGTTGCCGGGTTTCGCAGGGCCCTGATCCCTCCACCACTCTTGATAAAATATTTGTTTTTGGCTTTTTTGCCATTGCAATCATTATAACTCATAATTTCAAACATTGCAAATAAATTTTTATTGGCTTGATTTTATCCTGGTAGGGGCGGATAATACTCGCCCGCAAACTGGCGAGAACGACCACGGGCGGATTCTATCCGCCCCTACGAATAAAATAACGAGGCTGCTAGTCATGTTAGTCGGGTGCGAAATTTTAATTTTTTTAGAACCACCCTACAGCAAAACCGATTCTACACGGTTTCTGCCATTTTCTTTGGCCTTGTATAGCATTTTATCTACCTCGTAACAAAAATTTTCGGGTTTATCACTGTCGGTAGGGTAGATGGTGCCAACGCCCAAACTAATTGTAACTTGGGTAAATTTCTCATCCTCGTACTCAATAGGCTTCGTCTCAACATTTTTACGTAGGCGTTCGGCTATTGCCTCGGCTGAAGCGAGTGCCGAATTGGGCAATATGACGGCAAATTCTTCGCCCCCCCATCTAAATACCAAATCGATGTCCCTTAATTGGAGTACATCTGCTACCATTTTTAGGCATTTGTCGCCCCCGAGATGCCCGAAAGTATCGTTGAAAACCTTGAATTTGTCAATGTCAAGCATTATCATGCTAATGCACTGACCGTTTTCTATGGACTTCTCCCATTCTGTTTTTAGGGTGTGGTTAAAGCTGTGGCGATTTTGTAAGCCCGTTAGGCTGTCAAGCATCGTCGAACGCTCAATTATACGCATCTGTTCGATTAGCTTTAGGTGCAAGCCCACCCGCAGGCGGACAATCTCATCCGAAAAAGGCTTGGTTATATAATCAACCGCACCCACGGATAATCCTTTTATCTCGCCCTCCACTGTGTCCATTGAGGTCGTGAAAATCACGGGAATATTCTTTGTTTTTTCAAGCAACTTTAATTCTTCCAACACCTCAAAACCGGACATATCTTCCATGACTATGTCCAGCAAAATCAGGTCGATGTCATGCTTTTCAGCAAGCTCTATGCCCTTTTTGCCATTTGTCGCCACCTTTAAATCGTATAATGGGGCGAGAATTCGACTAAGTACACGTATTTGCATGGGTGTGTCGTCAACTATTAAGATATTGTGTTTCTTTTGTTCATGGCTCATGCTGCTATCTCCTTTAATATTTTTAATGTTGTGAGTGCCGCATCGAAATCATAATTTTCTATTTGTCTAAGCATAACCGCAGCCTGCGGCCAGCCGTTAAGCTCCGTTGCCGTTGTTAATGAAGCCGTGCTACTTTCATTTAATAGGGTTTCTAAATCATTCAGTATCGACAAAATATCGGCGGTTGGGGCAGCGGTCTCTTGCAAATCCTCGAGGGGTATGGATTTTATGGTCTCTGCAAGCCGCCGTTCTAAGGCTTTTAGTAGATTAGTTATCTTCAAGCTCTCATTTTCATCCTCACTAAACGTGTTGCGTTCAAAGATGGTTTCAAGCTGCCCTGCTACCTCCGCTAAATCGTTCTTGCCGATGGTGCGTGCAAGACCTTTTAATGTATGTACGGAACGCCGACAAGCGGTAATATCGTTCTCTTCGAGTGCTGTCCTAATGCTCGCTACCACGTCCTTCTGCGTTCGTGCAAATTCCTTGTTAAGCCCCTTTATAAACTCGCTGCTTGCCTCTGTCTTGTTATTGCCAGAAAAGAACTCCCACATCCCCTCTTTTGTTTGACGTTCTTTATTGATATTTTCGGCATTTCTACGGGCAGCCTCTACGACTTCAACGGGCTGTTTGTCCCTTATGAATTTGTTTAGAATACTGTTCAAATGAGAGGTATCTATGGGCTTTGAAATAAAGCCGTCAAATCCGTTTTGCAAGAACATTTCAGATTGCCCTATGAGAGCGTTGGCAGTAAGGGCGACTATTGGGTGATTGTAGCCCGTTTTGTGTATCTCGTTTATCGTCTCTATGCCGTCCATTTGAGGCATCATATGATCTAGGAAGATGATATCGTATGTGTTCCCTTCTTCAACGAGGTCTAAAGCCTCAAAGCCGCTGGACACAGTGGTAACGGTCAAATCATAAAACGACAAAAGCCCCTTGGCGACAAATAGGTTGGTCTCCACATCGTCCACGACTAACACCTTTCCGTAAGGCATAGGATCGGGCGTAAATGTCATATTTTTTGCTGAAAAACGATTGGAGAGCTTAAAATTTTTCAGGTTATCCACCATCTCTTCGCCGATATTTTCAAGACTGATACGTTCTTGAGGTATCTTTACAATGAATTTGGAGCCTTTGTCTATTTCGCTTGTTACATCTATGGTGGCGTTCATCAGGGAAAGCAGATTGTTTACAATGGACATTCCTAGCCCGACTCCCTCTATAGTCTTGTTCTTCTCTTCGTTGAAGCGGACGAATTCATCAAACAGGGCTTTTAGATTTTCCTCGGTCATTCCGATTCCCGTATCCTCAACGATAAATTCTAAAAATGTTTCATCGCCCTCTGCCAGAAATTTTACGCTCAAGAACACAAAGCCGTGTTTGGTGTATTTGAAAGCATTGGAGAGTAGGTTGTTCATAATCTGCTTTATACGCAATTCGTCGCCCAGCATGACTGTTGGAATTTGTGGATCTATATCGATATTAAATTTGATTTTTTTGCTGCCCAAACGAAAGATATTTAGCTGAATTATATCGTTTATAAGGCTTGTTGCTTCGTACTCATCCTGCAAAATAGCCATTTTGTTTGCCTCGATTTTGGATAGATCCAAAACATCGTTTATAATGCCCAAAAGGAGTTGCGAAGAGCTATATATTTTTGCGAAGGCCTCTTCAACAGAAAGCGGCAAGTCGGGATTTTTTAGCTGTATTTCTGAAATGCCCAAAACAGCACTGATGGGCGTTCTTATTTCATGGCTCATCTTTGCCAAAAATCTTGTCTTAGCTTCGGATGCCTCTTCAGCCAAGGCGGAGCGTTTCATCTCTTCGATAGCACGGTAAAAATTACGCATATCTGAGGCATATGTGCATAATACGGGATTACCCTTAATATACGCCTTATAGCAGATTATTTTTGATGGAATTTGATTGCCGTGTATATCTTGATGCAGCCAATCAAAGGTTAAGCTGCTTTTTTCAAACGCCTCCTGCACATAGAGTAAGCCGCGCTCGCTTGATAATGAGCCGTCGGGCTGATATTTTGGAGAAAACCGATAGAAATTCTCCATATATTCCCGCTTATCTTCCAAGCCATAGCGTCTCTTTATCTCTTCATTACAGCTTGTTAGGTTAAAATCGCTGTCCCAAAAGGTAATGGCTAACGGCACGGTATCCATCATAAATTGAATATATTCGTAATAATCCTTTTCAGCCTTTAAATTCGATACTTGCCTAACCTCCTCCGCCAACATATTTATTGCAAAAGCTGCATTTTGAAAGCCGCCTTTAAAAATATCTTCGTTAAGGCGGGCATTTATATCGCCCTCGCTTATCTTGGTTGAAACAATGGTAATTTGTTCAACCAAATTTTTGAAAATGTCTACTATATCTCCCATGATATTGGTCAACTGCCCAATTTCATCTCCTATTTCATCGTGCATATCAACATTAAAATCGCCCCATTCCAATAATTTTGCCCTTGTTGCGATTAGGGTAATACGTTTTTTGAAGGTGCTAATCATAAGCCAGATCGTGGCGAAAGCAACCGAAATGATTAAGGCGAGTGCCATCAAATTAAAACGGAAATATAGATCTTGCTGATTATATAAATTTGACGAAACGGTTGTAATTAAATCAAGATTGAGCTGCCGCAGACCTTCAATGGCGTTGATATTGGGGGTGGCGTATGTTGCCAATACATCTGTAAAGTACGCATTATCGGGAATATTGGCAGGGTTTTCAATCTGATAATACCCTAGCATAAAAAGGATGTTTTCCAAAACATGATTTATCGTTTCAATCGTGGGGGTAATCATATCGATACCCATAACATCGTTAGCTACTGGGTCGCTTTCTAATAGATGTATGTATTGTGCCACAATAAAGACAATATCTTCCACATTTTCGGTCATATCGGCTTGAGTCTGCAAAATATTGGCAACAGTTGCGGTTTCAAGCCAATCTTGGTTATTAAAACTAGCTGATATAGTCGCTCCAAAAGCCCTAAATTCATTTTGAAGCTCAATCAAAAGCCTATTACGTTCCATAACATATGTCAAAAGATAGGCGTGTTCGCCCCTCATTCCCGCCGTAAAATATACGCTATACATAATTATGCCTATGATTATAGTTATTATGAGTACAAAGGACAACACCATTTTTTTCACAATGGACATATCTGCTATCTTACTCTTCAAAATTTTCCCTCCTTATTAATAGGTAATACAGATTTTGGATTTTGTAGAGGGCGGAGGCTATTCCGCCCACAAGCCGCAATCGGCGGATAATACCCGCCCCTGTGTTGATGCCGCCTGTTGAACACATCTTCCAAATTATAGGGTTGAGAAATTACGAGTGATTGTATTTTGTTCATCTATTATTGTATTACTTTTTTGGAAATATGTAAAGTTTTATTTATCAGTGCAAACGGCATGGTTGGCACTGGTAAACCAATATGGCTAAAAACGCAAGATAATAATAGCATTGAAGAGAAAAAACAAGAAAAAATTACATAATTAATGTATTCGACCATTTTTCAGGATTTTTCCCTTTTTCCGAGTGTTGCATTACTAGCCCGCAGATATTAAAATATAATTAGCACTCGCCAAGACAGAGTGCTAATAAACCAAAATGTCTTATTAAGAAAGGGGCAGAATCAATGAAACTAAAGCCATTGGGCGACAGGGTAGTAATCAAGCAGTTAGAAGCCGAAGAGACGACAAAATCCGGCATCGTGCTACCTAGCCAATCGCAGGAGAAACCGCAACAAGCCGAGGTCGTAGCAGTTGGGCCAGGCGGCACCGTTGACGGCAAGGAGATCAAAATGGAGGTAAAGCCAGGCGACAAGATTATTTACTCGAAATACGCCGGCACGGAGGTCAAACTGGGCGAGGACGAGTTCATTATCGTGAAACAAAACGATATTCTCGCCGTGGTAGAATAGGAGGAAAATATGGCAAAACAAATAAATTATTCCGTAGACGCACGCCTTGCCTTGGAAATCGGCGTGAATAAACTGGCGAATACCGTCAACGTTACCATCGGGCCAAAGGGCCGCAACGTGGTGCTGGACAAGAAATACGGCACGCCGCTCATCACCAACGACGGCGTTACCATCGCCAAGGAAATCGAGATTGAGGACCCATTTGAAAATATGGGCGCGCAACTCGTCAAAGAGGTTGCGACGAAAACGAACGATGTGGCGGGCGACGGCACAACCACCGCTATCGTACTTGCGCAAGCAATGATTCAGGAGGGTTTGAAAAATATCGCAGCTGGCGCAAACCCAATCATTTTGCGGACTGGGATGCACAAAGCCACCGAGGCGGCTGTCAAAGCCATTCAAGGCATGAGCCAATCCGTTGACGGCAAGAATCATATCGCCAAAGTAGCCGCCATTTCAGCGGGTTCGGCGGAGGTCGGCGACATGGTTGCGGACGCTATGGACAAGGTTTCGAGCGACGGCGTTATCACGGTTGAAGAATCCAAAACCATGTACACGGAGCTGGATTTGGTCGAGGGAATGCAGTTCGACCGCGGCTACGTCTCGGCTTACATGGCGACCGACATGGAAAAAATGGTCGCACAACTGGACGATCCGTACATTCTTATCACGGATAAAAAAATCGCAAGCGTTCAAGATTTGTTGCCCATTTTGGAGCAGGTCGTGCAGACTGGTGCAAGGTTGCTCATAATCGCCGAAGATGTTGAGGGCGAGGCACTTACTACACTTGTAGTAAATAAATTGCGTGGGACTTTTAATTGCGTGGCTGTCAAAGCCCCAGGATTCGGCGATCGTCGCAAAGCCATGTTGGAAGACATTGCGATTCTGACAGGCGGGCAGGTCATTTCCAGCGAGTTGGGCTTAGAACTCAAAGAGGCAACGCTCGAGTCGCTCGGCAAGGCGAAGACGGTCAAAATCGAGAAAGAGAACACAATCGTTATAGACGGCGCGGGTTCAAAAGACGAGATTAACGCCCGTGTGTCGCAGATTCGTTCGCAGATAGAGGAGACGACCAGCGATTTCGACAAGGAGAAATTGCAGGAGCGGCTGGCAAAATTGGCTGGCGGCGTGGCGGTCATCAAAGTGGGTGCGGCGACCGAGACGGAGCTAAAAGAGAAGAAATTACGCATGGAAGACGCATTGGCGGCGACTCGTGCGGCTGTCGAAGAGGGCATCATTTGCGGCGGCGGCTCGGCTTACGTACACGCCTCGAAAGACGTGCAGGCGGTCATAGCGACGTTGGACGGCGACGAGAAGACGGGAGCCATGATAATATTAAAGGCACTCGAAGCGCCCGTGCGGCAGATAGTTGACAATGCAGGGCTTGAGGGTTCGGTCATTGTGAACAAGCTGAAAGAGCAGTCGGCGGGCATTGGCTTTGACGTGTTGACGGAGCAGTATGTGAACATGGTCGAGGCGGGGATAATCGACCCGACTAAAGTTGCACGGTCTGCCTTGCAGAATGCGACGAGCGTAGCGGCGACCTTGCTCACGACCGAGGCTGTCGTGGCGGATATTAAAGAGCCTGAACCTCCAATGCCTCCTGGCGGCGGTATGGGGATGATGTAGGTTTGACAAAATTCTTTGGGGCGGATTTGCGAATCCGCCCCAAAATTTTTAAACATTTCATTGCACCCCTATCAATCGGAGCGTTCGTTCGCAAAAGATGGCTTCGTAATATTTTTCCAACACTCTTTTGAATAGCGTACGCTCTTGCTCGTCCGTTGTTGCATTGTAGAATAATGTGAGGCTAGAACGCAGTTTCAGGTTGTCGGGGCTGCCCAATATTTTCTGTATGTTGTCGGATTCGCAATTTGCTAAAATCTCGCAACATTCTCGTAGCCTTTTATTTAGCAACTCATCGTGCAGGTACAGAGATGCCTCAGGGATTCCGTCTAGCCCAAATTTTTTCGCCGTGGAGCTATGCCCTAAATCTCTATGTTGCGGAAATATGAACCACATCCAATGTGATTGCTTTTTCTCCGCTCGCAATTCGGTTAAAACCTGCGAGTACACCCTGTCCTGTGCGTCAATAAATTTTTTCATTTTGTCCATTTTGTATCTCCAATCTAGGCGGTTAGCCTTTTTTATTGTAGCATAAAATTCCGCAAAATCCCAAAAATATTTTTCGACATTTCTTGACATTGTCAAACGATTGTATTATAATAAAACCATTATAGAAAGGAGCAAACACATGACGAAAAAAGCAACCCTATTCACGCTAATCGTAGCTCTGATTTTCCCGATGTTCACGCCGTTTACGGCAAATGCGGCGGACAACTCGGATGCAACATACCCCCCCCCCCTCCGAATTGCTAGAATCCTAGCATTTACGGGGT
>WRKH01000262.1 GCA_009778175.1 Turicibacter sp. | reverse complement strand
CCCCCCGAGGATGTCAACGCAGGATTATTGTCTATAAATCCTAACACTTCATAGTCCTGCTGTGCTGTGGGCAACAGGGAACGCCCTGTGCTGCCCGCTCCGAAAATAAATGCTTTGTTTTTCATATTTTAATCCTCCCTTGGATACAACTCTTCCATTAATGAACAATAATCTTCATTGGTCATTTTCAACACACGTTCGCAATCTAAATCTGCCTCTACAATCTTGTTTTTCCATAGATTACGAATAAAATTTAGTAACACTGCAACATCGTACCATAATACAGAGGGCAACCCAGGCGAATTATTAATTCTATACACCTGATTAGAAAGTTTGCGTATGTATTCATCAGCATAGTGTTTCTTGGCTGAATGGAAATTCGCACAAAAAATCTTTATCCGTATGGGGTTACATAACAATAGGGACAATAAAGCACGTTGCACCATCTGAGGGCGAACATTGCTAAAAAATATCTCCCAATACTGTGCTATTCCACCATAGTTTTTAGCTATATCAGACATCTTAACTTTGCCACTGCGAGAAAACCAATAATTTAGGTCGGTTAGAAAACTTTTATCTTTCTGTCTATTGAATATTCCGTCCGCATAATACGCTACATCCGTCCTACTGCCAGCCAAAGAAGATGCCGCTGTACTCGCCTTGCCCATGTAATTAAGCCTAACGATAACGTCATAGGAATCAATTTCAGCCCCCTGTTCCACTTCGGAGTAGGCAGGGCCTACAATAGCCACGGTTTTTCCACTGATGTAATTCAAATATTCGGGCTTGGGGCTAATAATATGGATTAGTTGGCTTGCCTCGGTAAGATTGCCCTCAAATACCTCCAAATATGCCTGCCAATGGAGACTCGTAGCGAAATTGGTTTGTAGTCCTTTTTTGGAGTTATACGTAAACGATTCCCCATTTACTAAAGCCACAGGTGTATGATTCTCTAGTATATATCGTGCCTTGGCACTATCGTTCCTATCCAAAGCCGCTTGAAACGCAAGCCTCAAATCATCTGCAGAAAAATTGCCGCTGTCAAAGACATGATATGCACTTTCAATAGCTTTTTTTCGCATTTCCAGCCCCAATCGAACCATTCCACACATACCTGACAGGAGGTTTGCAGACTGCCATTCCCGAGTGTTGAGCGTATCGAGAGGGATGGATTCTATAAGACTTATTGCCTTTTCATATTCTAGCTTGCGTAATATTGCATCCGATAGAATCTCTGTTACGACACCCTTGCCTATGAAATTTTCGAGTATAGCCGTGTCGCCCTCACGTAGCTGTTTTTGGAAGCTTTTCCGCTTTGATGATAACAGTAAGTTTGACATCTTTAAGTAATCAGACACGGGAAATTCCCCCTTTCTTCAGCACCTTTTTAATTGTCCGCACAATCAAACGTAAAGGAGCAGTTATCCTATAGCTGTATGAATTTTGTACCATTCGTAACTGTCGCTTTGCTCTATCTAGTCGACTCCGCAATTTTGCTCTGTCTAGCCGACTCTGCAATTTTATGGAGTTGATATCAGAGGTGTAGCGTTTTAACTCTCTTTTTTGTCTTGTTAACTCTCTTTTTTGTCTTCCAAGGCGAAGGGCAGTGCTTTTTCGTTGTTTCTTATAGCGTGCAATTTTATTTTGCAAACTCGTAAGTTTTAGCGTGGATTTAGTTTGCATATGTTGGAGTTGTGCCGTTGATTTCTCTAGCTCCATCAAATATTCGACCTCCACAATAACATAAGGAGGTTTCAATCCCTGTAACCGTGCGACTTCAGCCAAGTCGTAAATAGTATCATGCAATTTAATCATCCTCTCCTAATCCTCAATCAACCGCTGCTCGCTGCATTTCCCGCCTAAGTTCAACTTTATAGCCCGCCAATCACTTAACCATCTCCTGCTTTAACGCAGTATCAATAAAATTCAACGCCTCGGCTCGCCATATATCCAACTTCTCGTTGACTGCATCCCAATCTATGGGCGGAATATTTTGTATTTCGGTATGATCAGCTGTAATCAACCGCTCCATTAAATCTGCACGCTTTAGCAGAGTGGAAAGTTTGGAGAACTTTGCCGTCTCAAACCGTTTTAACGTAAGGAAATTTTTGTTCAAGATGAGCGAAAAACACGTTGCGTGGAACGAGTCTGTAAATATAAACTCCGATTTGTTCATGGCGGCTAGAAATTCGCACATACTTAACTCCCCAAACCATTTAACATGGGTATCCGTAATTTTCGGGCGGTCTTTCATAACTATTTCAAGCTGTAAAGATGCTGCCGTTTCTGTGATAATCCGCATTTTTTCGGCATCGGGCGAACGCAAATACACGAACATATATTTTTTGCCGTCCACTCCGTTCCAAAATCTTTCGTTGTCTCTGTCTATGAGCGAAAGCCTGGTATAAAAATCTCTATCCAATGCAAAGACTGCATCGTGCATGATTATGGCGTTCGTAATCCCCGCCTTTTCGCATATCTCCAAACCGCTCGGCTCTCGTATGCCCAGTGCGATAAAGCGTTCGAGCCGCCTTTTTAGCTCGGGATAGTCTGACTCCTCATAACCTCCGCCATTCCCGAAAGATGCCCCAAAAGCTATACGCCGCTTCTCGTCCGTGGTAAACGGCTGTGTGAACACATTCCAACCCAAGCTCCATGTCTTGTGAAATGTCCAATCTGGCGTGGTTACAAAGGAATCCCCCTCTTTGTTTAGGTTTTTTAAGTTGCCCACATCGGCTTTCGTAAACAAACACAAATGCTCCCACAAAGCCCGTTGTTTTTGTATCTTTGGTTTTTTTGAAAATGCAGCCATTTTAACAGAATAACCCAATAATTCTATCACTTTATAGGTTGCAAAAACCGTCAGCTGCCCTCCGAGATTCTTGTTTGTGTGTCTCCCAAGCACTATTACCTCTGTTTTCTTGGATTCGGCAAGGTTTATGGCGGTCTGCAGGTCGAATCTGTTAATTGCATTAAAAAAGATACGCCGTTTTGTGGTCGGCTCGGCAAATGGGACTGTTAGTGCTTTCCGATTTTTTGTAACGATGTCAAACGGCACATTTTGCACCACTTCAAAACTTAGTTTGTTGAAAAATTCCGTGCCTTTTTCACTATTTAGCAAGACAAGCGAAGTGCCCTTGTTATCGTCCAACTTGGAATCATGCCTAGAAATACCCCAAAAATCGCCTATTGTTATATCTGCCACCCGTTTCAATTCCTTGTTCTTGAAATGACAATGATAGCAACTTTTCCGTAGGCTGATTTTCGACTTAAAAGCGTGGTTATACAGATATTCTTTGCCTTTCAAAAATGTTGTGCCGTCTAGTAGTAGTAGTAGTAGTAGCTTTCTCCGCCAACCTGTCGATTTATCACGCATATTTACGGCGGCTATGGGCGACTCGTGTTCCGCAAGTTCCAAATCTAGGTATTTTTCCCAAACGAGCGGAGACGGTACGCCGAAGCATAATAATTCCATTGTTATCAAATTGTCATACTCTTTGCCCAAAAAATTTTGAAGTGCCGCAACTTGGCAATATACGCCGCTATACAGAACGAATTTGCCAGTTTCTAGCCTATTTTTAATTTGCACATAAAAATCTTTCGGCGTTTCGCTTTGTATGTATTTGCTGCAATGAAAGGCGGGTAAATCGGAAATATCCGAGATAATGGCGTGTTCTGCGGCTCGGAAGTCGTCCGTCCATTTTACGCCAGCAACATAGCCTTGCTGTGCCAGTACATATTTTGCCGCCACGGGAAACACTCCGCCAGATGAGGAAGTAAGCCGAGTGGCATCGTCCGCCATAACGGCATACGCTGATTGTGTAATGTGAGTGATGGGCGGCGTTATTATCGGGCAAGTTTTTGCACATTTTCCGCAATTTATGCACTCGGATGATATTTGCGGAAAGCGAAAACCTTCTGCGTTTCGGGTCATTGTTATGCAGTTTTTTGGGCAAATATCCGCACACGCTGCACAGCCCGTACAGAGTGATTCGTCTAGTTCGTTTACTATTTTTACTTCCAGATTTACAGGCTTTTCCACATTGGGTATGTCTTCAAATTCAAAATGTGTCTCAGGTTCTGTACGACCTAGGCGTGCGATTTCTTTGCGTAAGGCGAGTAATTCTTCCTGCCGTTTCTTTTCGTCTTTGGCAATCTTTTTAATTTGTGCCAAAATCTGCTTATCCTGCGAATGTAAGCGTGCCAATGCCTCTAAATATTGCTTATCCTGCATGACTGCATACTTTGCTGGGATTGGCAAATAGTTTTTTAAAAATGTTTTAAAACTCATTTTTTTATTAACCTCCATTTTCAAACAATTTTTCCCATTCAACGATTATCTTATCCACCCCATACTCCCGAGCCTTCACAACAGCAGACTCGTGC
This sequence comes from Turicibacter sp., assembly GCA_009778175.1. GTDB lineage: Bacteria > Bacillota > Clostridia > Lachnospirales > WQUN01 > WRKH01. The sequence goes on along the minus strand of WRKH01000262.1, from coordinate 8,492 downwards.
ATCTTCCGCCGAAGCCCGTCATCCCGTGCCAACTTCAACATGGCGGCGGCATATCTCGTCTTGTTAAAACACTCGACTATTACCCCATTCTCACCATTATCTATAAGAATATCCATAGGAGTTATATCAAAGGCAATGACAGGCAAGCCCATCTCAAACGCCTCCGTTACCACAAGCCCCCAACCCTCCCAACGAGAAGTCATCAGATATATCGAAGAGTTCAAATAATGCGTTTGTATGTCGTTTGTGAAGCCCAAAAATTCAATCCTATCTTTTATTTTTTTTAATTTTTTTGCCCTTTTTTTCATGGCCTTAAATAATTTCCCGCTGCCAGCGATGACCAATTTCCAGTCATCATTGTACTTGCAAAAGATATTAAAGGCATCTATCAGCAGGTCAAAACCCTTTTGCTCAACAAACCGCCCAGCCGCTATAAACTGCTTGTTTGCCGTATCCGTCTTTATATCCGACTGCAAAGTTAGCGGATTGCTTATATGCGTGGAAGCGATGCCCAAATTTTCCTTGTATTCTTGGCAATCGTAAGGGTTTAGCATTACAAAGCTGTCCAAATTGGGGATAATTTTCTTTAGCAGTTCTTCTTTTTTCCAAAACATGAAATTTCGCTTGTTTACGTAGGAATCGTAAGAATTGTGCTGCCAGCCGATGGTCTTTGCTCGCAACTTATCGGCTATTGAAGCCAGCCAGAGGATTTCACGCCCAACGGCGATAATCACATCATAGTCTTTCGCAACGAAAAAATCCGTAAGTTGCCGCAGATATTTGTCTGGGTAAAAAATCTTTTGCAATAGTTTATATCGGCGTTCGGTGTTAAAAAAGCCCGTTTTATTATTAAATATCCGCAAAATCGACTGTATAAAGCCAATAATGCTTCGTTTAGGCAGTCTGTATATCAAGTTGTTTGTAGGTAGCGGGACTATTTTGATATGTTCGGCGTACTCGTATGGGGCTGCGGCGTTGCTTTCGGTAACGACCAGTTCAATATCATGCCGAGTAAGCCCATTTGTAATGACGGAAGCTACTTTGTTTGTGCCGTATTTTCGATAATATGCACTACCTATCCAAAAGCAGATTTTCATAATATCCTCCTTTCTAGTCTACAGCGGCAGGGCATCGAGCAGCTTTTTTCTCAACAATGTTGACGACGTATTTTCTGTATATGGCAAAAATATAGTTTCCACGCCGAAATCCGCCATTTCCGCCTTGGTAGACAGCCAGCGTTCATTTTCAGCCCAATCGCTGCCGATAAAGAGCCGATTAAAGCCCAATTTCTCCAGATACGGTTTTTTGTCCAGCGAGTTTACTTCGATGACTTTATCAACGCATTTCAAGGCTAAAATAATACGCATCCGTTCAGAAAGGGTTACAATTACAGCCCTGTTTTTGTACTCGGCGACCAATTCATCGGTATTTACGCCCACGATTAAGTAATCGCAACGCCCTTTTGCGTTCTCCAAAAAATTCAAATGACCTATGTGAAACATATCGAATGTTCCCGCCGTGTAGCCTATTGTTTGCATTTATATCCCTCTTTATATGTTAAAATGATTCAAGAGCCTTTCGGAATAATTTTCCGTTTTGTTGTGCATTCTTGCCATGGCGTTTGTGCGAGTTGATTTGTGCTTGTCAATCCCGTTTGCAACGTCTGCTATGAAATTTTTCAAATTTTCGAGTGTGTATATATGTTCGCCTGGCATATGTTCGAGCGGATTGTCGAAGACAAAGCCCCTCGTCTTTCTGTAATCCTCCAAATCCGATACTACATAGCCAATCGGCTTGTCAAGCAGCATATAATCCACGGAAGCTGACGAAAAATCGCTGATTAGTGCGGCTGTATGCGGCAATAATTCGTATAGATTGATGTTATTATTCTTAAACTCCGCATCGCTTAAAATCGCTATATTTTCAAGCATATGGAAATACTTTTCGGCAGGGTACGTTCTTAATCTTAGCATATGTCTCTTGATTATTATATTTATATTTAACTGCTTGCAAAATGCGTCCAGTTCTAAAAAGTCATTTAGCTTTTCGATTAGAGGAACACCGCTAAATATATGTGGTAGCGGGTTTTCGTAAACCAACAAACTGTCGTTATCTAAAAATGTGGGTAACCAGATGATGTTAGTGTGGTTATCGTAATTTTTCAAATTTGTCCTATAAAAACCGACAGCAGCTTCGTTGGTATTTTTTGCAAAAACATCATAGCGTGGATAACCTAGCGGCAAGATTTTATTCTCTGCACAATCGAAAAATAGCGATTTTGAACGTATGAATATTTGCCCTGGTACAATCATAAAATCAAAATTATGCTCATCATCCGTATTTCTTTGGCTTTTGTAACCTGTACCATGCCATAGATTTACTACCAGCTGATTGCGGTTTGCCTCGCCCACCCAATTAAACGAATGTGTGTAAAATACGTATTTCGCCTTGTACGCATAGTAATACGCCCATATAGAGTACATATATTTGAATCGACTGCCATACGCATATACTCGTTTAACAAACTTGATTTTTTGCTGATTTCTATGCTGTTTGAGGTTATCTACAAACCAAATAATTTTGTATTGTGGTCTGGTCGCCAGTATCCGATCGCTTAGAACACGTGCGTTGTCCCCGTAGGTTAGGCTGTCGAATAGAATCATGTTTTGGGATACTTTGCCCGCTAGTAGCCGTCCGATTTTGGGGATTGCGTAAAAATATATTTTTTTTATTGCTGTGTATGCGATTAGCAGAAGCCCTCTATAAATTCCATGCTTTTTTAATATCGATTTTATTTTTGCGAACATATTTAGTTTCTTCGCCCTCCTCTAATTAGTAAACTTATTTTGCGATACACACGGTAAGCGAGTTTGCTTTCAATATGAGTTATTCGGTTTTTTTGCAACTTGTTTTTCTCCCGCAAAATAGTATTTTTGTCTTTTAGCTTGGCGTTATTTTCCTTTAATACGGCGTTTTTATCCTTTATCGAAGCGTTACTTTCTTTTAATTGGGCATTTTTACCTTTTAATTTGGCGTTATTCTCTCTTAATGCTTTGTTTTTGTCCTTTAGCGAGGCATTAGTTTGTTTTAATACAGCCAATTCATCTCGTTTTCGCAGTTCTCTTTGTATGATATTAGCCGTAATACGCTGTAAATACAGTGCTTCATTCATTTCGTGCTTTGTGTCTGTTGGGGATTTTTCGTGTTTCTGCAAAAATTCTTTCTTGAAAAAATGGGCGATTACAGGTTGTTTAATCTTGTGCTGTAATAAATCCATAGTGTCGTAAAATTGCACCGCTTCGGTGGACACAGCATCCAAATCATAAAATTTTGCCGTCCTATACAGCCGCTCCAAGGAGTAATGGAGCAATAAATCCGTTGGCTGTAAAAATATTATATATTCCCCTTTTGCTACGGATATATCTTGACTTTTTTCTAATATTACGGGATAATCTTTCAATGCGGCTAAAGTTTCGGGATTTGTATTTTCGTAAATTACGCATATAATCTCAACATTCGTAAGCGATTGCCATAAAGCTGATTGAACCGCTTCTAAAACATACTGACATTCTCCAACAAGCGGCACTATTACCGAAACCTTAATGCTATCTCCAGCAATGTCCAAGCCTAAAACGGGGTCTTTAATATTTGACTCATTTTTATACAAACTGAAAACATATCCGTCCCTCTTGTATAATTCGTTCACTATTGAAAACATTTTAGTGTAGCGAACATCAGAGTATAGCGGGTAAAATTTCTCATTCCACAAATCAAACTCGGGTACTATTTCATTCTTGACAAAATCGGCAGCTTTGATATAGTCTTCTTGAGATTTTAATTTACTTAAGTATCTTATAGTTGCACCTATAACACTTTTTATAAACGAAAGCTCAAAAAAGCTGTAATAATCCTGCTCTATCAAGGATTGTTTTAGCCTTTTTAAGACATCATAAAAGTGGAAATCCTGCCCACTTAGGGTGTTTTGTAAAGAAGTAGAAGAAGATACGTGATGGTATACAAAAAATCGGTCAATTGCGGTTATTTTTCGGGCTGCAAGTGTCGTAATTCTAGCAAAGAATCCATCATTGTGTGCTCTTGACGCATCGAATTTATATTTTTTTGCTAAATCTGCCCTAATTATTTTATCCCAAGGAACAACCGTCGTTGCTTGAAAAATGCTGTCTTCAAAATCCTGTATTGAAAATGGAACGAAGCCCAATTTTTTTATTCTTTTTAAGCCATGCGTAGATATTTTGCCGTTCGCTAAATTTACCCTAGTTCTTCCGCAATAGCATATGTCTGCATCGTCTTTTTCTATCTGCTCGTACATTGCTTTTAACATATGCGGGCTGATAAAATCGTCCGCATCGAGGAAATATAGATATTTTCCCGTGGCTACGTCCATTCCGTTGTTGCGGGCGACTCCTGCGTACTGGTTTTTTTGTGTTAATATCTGTATGCGATTGTCTTTTGCCGCAAAAGAGCGTAAAATACTGGATGTGCTGTCGGTTGAGCCGTCGTCAACGCAGATTATTTCTATATCTCTAAGTGTTTGATTTATCACGCTTTCCAGGCAACGTGCCATAAATCTCTCGGCATTGTAGCATGGGATTATTATTGAGACTTTTATCATTTTTTGACCTCTTTACGATTACTTATTACTTTGTTAAACACTTGCTATAAGCATGATTTCATATATTGGCGATTTGGTATAACTTTTACAGAAAGTGAACTTATAGCCCAAATCCCAACTTTCAATGAGCGGTTTTATAAAGAAAAAATCTTCTGGAATATTATGGTATATAGAAATCATTAAGATTGGTTTTTGCTCACATATTGTCTGTTTTGCCCCCGCAAGCATATCCTGTTCTGCTCCCTCTATATCCGCCTTTATAAGTCCGACTTTTAGTTGATTCTCTTTCACATAGTCGTCTAACATGATTATTTCTACTTCCTCGACATCATTCGACCAGTTCTGATTATTTATTTTTCGACTGCTCCCCATAGCACTTAAAAACATCTGAGTTTCAGCTTGTTTACCTAAACCCTTATTTATCGCTATTACGTTGCTAAGGTTATTATAGGCTATCGTTTTTTGTAACAATTGAAATTGTCTATGTACTGGTTCAAAACAGCGAACTTCCTTGCAGTTTAATTGCGAAAATACAACAGCTGTATCCCCCATAAGTGCCCCCGCATCTATTATGGTTTTACCCGCTAGGCTTTCAAGTTTTAATTTATTAAAAAAATATTTAAAACATACCATCTCTCGAACACTTAATTTGCGTGGAAATACATATCCACCAACCATAACGTGTTCGTCTGATAGGCGAATAATGTTACGTTTCAATAACTCTATTTCTTGTTTCATAGACCTTTCATTTGCGGTTAGTTCATATGCAAGTTTTTGGTTTTTTGTAACCTTTTTGATGGTGTAAAACCGTTTAAGCAATATTTGTAATGTGTTTCTAGCATCGTAATCAAGATTGACCATAAGATCAAGTACACATTGTGAAAAATCCGACCTGCACATAAATTCTACTATTTTTTCTCTATGTGATTGTTTAAGTTTGTATGTTTGCATCTCACGAATTTGCATTTTTTCTGCAATAGTATTTATGGTCATTTGCAGTTGATTAATTTTTTTGCTTTGATTACTTGAAATATTATGATACGCCCGTGCGGTGGCTGGAAATATATGTGATAAAATTTGCTTGATTTTCATTGTTTTTTTCTCCTATTATTAATTAAACGATAGAGCTTATATAAAAAACGCTTCAATCCGTTTTGAGGATGTTTTTCGTATGCGGTCAATTTTTCTTTTAATTTTTGATTTTTGAGATTTGCGTATTTCAGTTTTTTCTTAAGTTTTTTATTTCTGGATCTATACTTTAGCTTATCGACTATCACATTATTAAAAATTTGCTCAAATAGTTGATAGCTTTGTGCAGAGTGAATCGGCGACACTTTGTGCCAGTATAAATCCTGTTTGTTTGATATTGCTTTCCAGGGTTTTAACTTTCTAGTGTAATGTATTATAACTGGATTGTTAAGTATTTCATCTGCTTCTTGCGTATATCCTCTACCTTCACTAAGCAAATCATATGTTACGCAAGTAACATTAAATTTGGTGGGAAGTAGTTGTATACGATTATAGCAGACCTTGTTTATGCAATCTTGGTCAACATATTTGTAATCTGTGCCATCGTCAATAGCGGAAAGAAATTTACTCGACACATCTTCATCCCGCATTGTCTTTAAATTCATCAAAAGTACGCCTGTATTTACGTATTGCATTAAGTTAGGCAAACCAATATTGTAATGGTGGTTTTGAGATTTTCCAATTAAGAAACTTCTAACGCCTGCTATATAATTTTGAGCTAATTCGGTATTGAATAAATCGGTCAAGTCGGCGGTTACGCAGACATCAGAATCAAGATATAGGCATTTATCATGATCGGTTATGACATCGGGGATTCTAAATTTGAATCTTGCCGCCGATTTCCAGTTTTTTTTGGTTAATGTAGGCTTTAACCCCATGTTCACGTGTTCAATGGACGAATTTGGAAATTTTTGTACGGTTGTAAAAATATTCGCCAAGTCGCTTTGAGTAACGGTTTCGGGTGTAAGTAGGTAGAATACATACTTGGTGTTTTCAAAACTATTTATCAGTATAGAGTTTATCGTAGTATGTGTGCCAATCAAGAATTTCTCATCACTTATAAGCACTATTGGTATTGTCATGGCTATTCTCCTAATCCCTAAAATACAAATCCCGAGTATAAACTTTCTCCAAAACATCCGCCAAATCAGCATTATATCGGTTTGCAACTATTAAATCTGCCTGTGCCTTAAAATCCGCCAAATCCGCCATTACCTCCGAATTAAAGAAATGCGTCTCTGTAAAATTCGGCTCGTAGACAATAACTTTCACGCCTTTCGCCTTTATGCGTTTCATTATGCCCTGCACGGACGATTGTCGAAAATTATCCGAACCCTCTTTCATAATCAGCCGATAAATACCGACCGTTTGCGGGTTTTTCGCTAAAATCCGCTCGGCTATAAAATCCTTGCGGGTAGCGTTGGCACTGACGACTGCCGATATTATGCTGTTTGGTACTTGGCTGTAATTCGCCAATAGCTGCTTTGTATCTTTCGGCAAACAATAGCCGCCGTACCCAAAAGACGGGTTATTGTAATGGTCGCCGATTCTCGGGTCTAGTCCTACGCCCTCGATTATCTGCTTTGTGTCCAGTCCTCGTGTTTCTGCGTAGGAATCCAGTTCGTTAAAGAACGCCACTCGCATTGCTAGATATGTGTTTGCGAAGAGTTTTATCGCCTCCGCCTCGGTTGCGTTTGTGATGCGTATCGGTACGTTTTCGGCTATGGCGGCGGATTGCAAAATTTCGGCAAATTCAGTTGCTTTTTCCTGTAAATGGCTGTCTTTTGGGTAGCCTACCACGATGCGGGATGGATAGAGGTTGTCGTAGAGGGCTTGCCCTTCCCTTAGAAATTCTGGGGAAAATAGTACGTTTAGATTGCGAAACTGTTCCGTAAAACCTACTGGGACGGTTGATTTTATGACGATTTTGGCGGTGGGGTTTATGGCGGTCGCTGATTTTATCGCTTGCTCTACTGTTGAGGTGTCGAAATAGTTTAGGGTTGGGTCGTAGTCTGTTGGCGTGGCTATTATTATGTAATCGGCGTTGGTGTAGGCGGTTGGGGCGTTGGTTGTGGCGGTTATGGTTGTGGTTTTTATGTGTTGCTCGATTTCAGCGTCTGTTATTGGCGATTGCTTGGCGTTTATTAGATTTATGCGTTCTTCGGATATGTCTAGGGCGGTTACGATGTGGTTTTTGGCTAGTAATACGGCGAGCGACATTCCTACGTAGCCCAAGCCTACGACTGTGATTTTCATAAAAATTTAGACCTCCTGTATTTCAAAAATTGCCTTGTTCGTTTTATTGTGTACATTCCTGCGGAAAGCCAGTAAAATAGCGTTTTGTTTGTGATTTTGCCGACCATTTTGTACGGGAAGTAGTTTGCAAACCCAAACATCGGCAAAACCCGCAAATACCCCGTAAAAATCAGTCGGCGTTCGTTTTTCGTAAACGTGCAATATTCGTTAATATAGTAAAACACCTGCCAAACAAGTTCCCGACAGACAATCGGACGTTCACGGTATTTAGGCAACATCTCGGCGATGATTGCGGTCAAGTCCAGAATCCGCTTAGGGCTAGTGCTGTTCATAATCGAGCCTGTGCGGCGGTAATTGTAAGCATAAAACGGCTCTGGCAAGAACGCCAATTTCTCCGCCGTCTCCTCCAATTTCCCTAGCAACTCCAACACCCATTTCATATCCTCGCAGTACATCGTCGGGGCGAAGAATAGCCCATTTTCAAGGATAAAATCCCTCTTGCACACGTACCGCCAAGCCGAGTTCCATGACGGTTCGGGGAATACGCCTAGGATATATTCGGTTATGGTCAAAT
>WRKH01000261.1 GCA_009778175.1 Turicibacter sp. | reverse complement strand
TCTGGGGGCTGGCCCCCAGCGGGGTGTGGGGCAGAGCCCCACGGTTTAAAGGAGTATGTTTGAAATGACGGGTAGCATACAGGAGAAAAAGGGCAGAAAATATTATTATGCGGTGCTTAATACCTATAATGCAGAGGGCAAACGTAAGCTGAAATGGATAAATACAGGCATCCCCGTTAAGGGCAATAACAAACGCAAGGCGAACGAAAAATTGAAAGAACTTTTGGTTGATAATAGCAGATATAATATCGACCCGACAAAGGACGTTTATTTTAATGACTATATGCTGCATTGGCTGGAAATGCTAAAAATATCCATATCCCCAAATACCTACGAATCCTATCGGCATATCTTGCAACTGCACATCGCCCCGTTTTTTAGAGGGAAAAAATTGTCCGAAATGACATCGTTTGTACTAGAGCAGTATATCTCGGAGAAACTAAAAGTGGTTTCGCCCAACACCGTCCGCAAACATCTGGTAAATATCTCAAAATGCCTGGATACCGCATTAAGGCAAAATATCATAATGTATAATCCCGTAAAACGCATAGAATTACCGAAAAAAGTCAAATTTGACGGGGCAAAATACTATAACGAAAAACAAATAGAGCAGCTTATAGAAATAGCAAAGGGCGACCCGCTAGAAATCGTCATACGATTAACAATTTTCTACGGGCTACGGCGGAGCGAGGTTTTGGGGCTAAAATGGGATGCCGTAGACTTCGAAAATAGAACTATCGCAATAAAACATACTGTTGTGCAGGTGGGTAGCGGCATCTATAGGAGCGACAACACCAAAAACGAGAGTAGCCGAGCCGTTTTTCCCATACCGAACAGGATTCTGTCGGAGCTTGCGGCTTTGAAGGCGGAGAGCGGCAATAATGATTATATCTGTGCACATAAAAACGGCGACCCTATCCTTCCCAACTATGTCAGCAAACATTTTGCCGCCCTGCTAAAACGCCATAATATGCCGCATATACGTTTCCATGATTTGCGCCATTCCTCCGCCACATACCTGAAATATCTGGGCTTTGACCTAAAAGACATTCAAATTTGGCTGCGGCACAAGGACATCGGCACAACAATGAACATCTACACGCATTTGGACATGGATGCGAAAAGCAATATCGCCAATAGTCTGGACGCTAGATTGGATTTTAGCCCCACAACCTAGACTTTTTTTGAAATTCTTTCAGAAAACGGGATGGTTCGACCTTTTTTTCGTGTCGTTTTTTGATTGCGGAGATGAATAGATTCCGCCTTGCCCTTGTTGCTCCCACATATAGGAGTCGCCGCTCTTCCTCGATTGCAATGGGCGTTCTGCTGCGTTCATGCGGCAGCAAGCCCTCTATTGCCCCCACTATATAGACAGTGTCAAATTCTAGCCCCTTTGCACTGTGCATAGTTATCAAAGTTACACGTTCGCCCGAGGTATCATCATCTTTGTTTGCAACGCTTTCCTCAGCATAGGCTAAAAAATCGCTTATGCTCCCATGCGTTGCGGCAGCCTCTTGTAATTCTGCCATAATTTCATATAAGCCAGTAGAGCCAACATTCCGATAGTTGCAGTAGTTGTTTATATACCCGTTGTAATCAATATTCTTCCGTATGAAACGTATCGCCTCGTCCGCCGATAGTTTGGACATTCTGCCAAGATTCCATTGCAGCTCCTCTATGCTTTGCTGTTGCGAAGTATTCAACATTCCGCTCTTGTCGTACCAGTCAAAAATCTTGCGATTTTCCTTTTGTGCCTTCTGCAAAAATGCCTTACTGATATAACGAAACGGCTTGTTGATGATAGAATGTAGCTCGCCCTCCCTTTCAATATCAAGTCCAAGTCGCAGGTATGCAAAAATATCCCGTGCCATCCAATGCTCGTATATACTGGAAATTTCATCTTTGACAGTAAATGGGATATTCGCTTGTCGAAAAGCATCGGTAAATGCACGGGATTGAATGTTCACTCGATAAATAACGGCTACTTCACTCAATTTTTCAATCTTGCGCAGCTGGTTCGCTATACTTATCGCTTCATGGCTTTGATCGTTGTATATGGTTATTTTCGGGTTTGGCCCAGCCCTTTGAGTGCCTACTATAGCCTTGTCATATCGCACCTTGTTGTTCGCAATCAACCTATTGCTAAAGGAGATGATTGCATCGGTGGAGCGATAGTTGGTATCCAGTGTAATCTGCTTAACCTTGGGGAAATCGTTCGGGAAATTTAGCAAAAATTCCGGCCTAGCCCCTCGAAATCGATAAATACTCTGGTCGTCATCGCCCACTATGCAAAGATGATGCGGCGGTGCGGATAACATACGTATACATTCATACTGAACTCGGTTTATATCCTGAAATTCGTCTATCATAATGTATGGGTATTTTTGTTGCCAATAGTGTAGACAATCGGGTTCTTTCTGCCACAGTCCATGGCATAGTAGCAGCATATCATCAAAATCTATCTTGCGATTCTCCTCTTTAGTCGCCTCATATTCGCTATAAAGCTGCCTAAATTCTTCCGCATCAATGGCGGCGGAGCTGTATTGTTCCAAATCGTGCAACTCATTTTTGACGAGTGAAATTTCGTTCCTTACTTCTGATAGTAGGTCGTCATCGGTAATTATGCCCATCTTTTTTAAGAGCCTGCTCACAATATCGTGGCGTTCGGTCTCCTTTAGCAACTGTTCCACGCTGAAATTATATCGATGGCGTAAGATTCTGAAAAAGACGGCGTGAAATGTGCCGAATGTTACACTCTTATCGGATAGAGTTTTGAAACGCTGCTCCATTTCAAGTGCCGCCGCCTTGGAAAAGGTAATGACTAACACATTGGAAGAGGGAACAGCCGCTATCAGGTTCAAAGCCCTGTGCGTGATAACGGTGGTTTTGCCGCTGCCAGGACCTGCGAGTACCATCAGCGGCCCCTCTATGTGGTTGACTGCCTGCATCTGCACATCATTTAATTTGGGCATTAAAGAACGCCCTTCAGTGCCAAAATACGCTGCATTTCATTGTAAACAATCATAAAGCCCTCGTTTACTCCCATGCCAGGCTTTGCCAAAACCTGTGCAGGGCTGGTTGCCATTGCGATATGTGCACATATTTGCCCCGAACGCTCCGTCTCGTTGCACGTGCCGCCCAGATATGCCCCCATATTGTTCGCTTTACAATAGAGCACTGCCTCTATAGAGTTATTTATGCCGCCCAAATCGGGGGTCTTTATCTGTGCCATATGCCCCGCTTTGTTGTCGGTAAAATAGACAATATCTTCATAGGTATTGCACCATTCATCGGCTACAATTTCAACGTCTATCCCTTTTTGCTCGAGTTTTTGGCGGATATTGCGTAGTGCGAGCATAGTGCCTTCCCGTTCGCCTGTATCTATCGGGCCTTCTATGCGTAAATGAAACGGTTTCGCCGCCCCTTCCAAACTGCCGATATAGTCCGTTATTCGCTCCATATCGTTATCAAAAGCAATCCCGAAAGTACCATAAACATCTATGTGGAGTACAGGGTTATAGCTTGGCTCATGCGAAACGTCTCGGATTCGCTTAGAGAGCCATGCAACGTATTCTGCAAGTTTTTCGCCGTTCGCTCCTAGCTTTGTTTCCACATTGTTTATGAGTGCGTGCGGCAGAACAGCCGCAGCTTTCAAAATCATAGCGTCCGCCCCTGAATAGCGTTCATCTCCCGATTGGCTAAAAATGGGAATCGGCGTATTGGAGATAGTTGTGCCGTATTCGGCGGCTATAATTTGGGCAGGAATTTTCCTATGGGCTTTCGCAACGGTATCGAGCAACGCTTGTGTAATACCGTATCGAATAGCGGTATGCAGCCGCTTTTCGCCGATGGACATATCGTCCACTATTTTTGACATTTCCTTAAATGTGCCTATCTCTTTACCGACAAACAGCGGTTTTATCTCCCTCTCGATAATGGGAATAAAATCACTTGCCAGAAAGAGCGGATCGCGCCCTCCTGCACCGCTATATTGCACTGCCGCACAGTCTCCATATGCAATTTCGCCGTCTTCCAATATAAAAATAACGGAGATAGACTCGCCAGCCTGTCGCACTGCCTTAAAACCTTCTGTCATCGGTTTACCAATATAGACATTTCCGTCCATTTTAGCACCCGATTTTATCGCTTTCTGATCATCGAAAAAGAACCCCGTCTTCCCCGCACTACACACTATATCTTTGATTTTCATAATAAAACCCTTTCTACCCCTAAAACCGTGGGGCTCTGCCCCACACCCCGCTGGGGGCGCGCCCCCAGACCCGCTCGTTTGTTATTTTTTAGGTCTCGATTTTGCCCAATCGTTTCAAATTTGTAGCCTGTTGGGCAAAATTTATCCGCTCATCTTGCTCGCTCGCTCGTTTTGTTTGTTCGTCTATTCCATTGTATAGGGTTGCGTTATTTTTTGTCAAATTTAAATTTTGATGGAGGCGGGTTGCGGATTTGCATAGCAAAAAAAAATGTAGTATAATTAGAGTAGTGGGGCTTTTAAGGTCATACAATGATAGTGGGTTTGGATTTGGCGAAAGATTGAGGGGTATACATTGAGAGTGGGTTTGGGTTACGATGCACATAGATTAGTAGAGGGGCGGCAGTTGGTTTTGGGCGGCGTGGTAGTTCCTTTTGAAAAGGGGCTGCTTGGTCATTCCGATGCGGACGTGTTGCTCCATGCCATTATGGATGCGATGCTTGGGGCGGCGGCATTGGGTGATATTGGGTTACATTTTCCTGATAGTGATGATCGATTCAAGGGTATCTCAAGCCTATTATTGCTTGCGGAAACCAATAGGATTATCGGCAGGTTATCCGTTTCCAATTTGGATGCAACAATAGTGGCACAAGCCCCAAAACTCGCCCCTTTTATACCCCAAATGATCGAAAATATCGCCAGAACCCTAGTAATCCCGCTAAACTCTGTTAATATTAAGGCCACTACTGAAGAATATATGGGTTTTACTGGCGATGGCACTGGTATTGCGGCACAGGCGATAGTGCTATTGCATAAAGGAGCTAGTTTTGAAAATTTATAACACTATGACGAGCAGCAAAGAGGATTTTGTACCCTATGACATGGGCGAAAATGCCCAAATAAATATGTATGTGTGCGGCCCGACGGTCTATAATCTTTTGCATATAGGCAATATGCGTTGCTATGTGGTTTTTGACACGATACGGCGCTACTTTGAGCATAAGGGCTTCCTTGTTAATGTTGTACAAAATTTTACCGATATTGACGACAAAATTATACAATCTGCCGATGAAGAGGGTATTTCGGCAACGGAAGTAGCCGAAAAATACATTGCGGAGGCATATACGGATTTTAAGGCTATGAACATTCTGGCTGCCAGCGTATATCCTCGAGTTACAGAGGAAATGCCCGAAATTATCGCAATGATAGCGGAGCTTATCGAAAAGGGCTTCGCCTATGAAAGTGATGGGCACGTCTTCTTTGACTCGGCTAAGACGGAAGATTATGGCAAATTGTCCAAAAAAAATATTGACGATTTAATCGCAGGGGCAAGGGTTGAGGTGCATGAGAGCAAACGCAGCTCGGTGGATTTTGTGCTATGGAAACCCCGTAAAACAGCAGAAGAACCTTCTTGGGCAAGTCCGTGGTCGGATGGCAGACCTGGCTGGCATATCGAATGTTCCGCCATTGCAAAAAAATATTTGGGGCGGCTAGATTTACATTGTGGCGGAGAGGATCTGATTTTTCCGCATCACGAAAACGAAATTGCACAAACGGAGGCTTTGCAGGACGAGCCGCTAGCCAGATACTGGCTACATAACGGGCCGTTGACTAGCAATGGCAGAAAAATGTCGAAATCGCTCGGCAATTTTTCCACACTTAGAGAGGTTGCACAGAATTTTTCGCATGAGGTTATACGTTTTTTTCTGTTGTCTGGTCATTATCGTATGCCCATCGAATACAGCGAGGAATTGCTTATTTCTGCCGAAAAGTCCTTGAATCGCATAAAGAACGCATACAATGCCTTGCGAGAGCTTGCCCAAGAGCCGCCAATTCCCGTCGATATGAACACGCTAAAATACCGCCTGACTTTTGAAACCTGCATGGATGATGATTTTAATACCGCAAACGCAATCGCCGTTCTTTTCGATATTGTAAAGGATGCAAATATGCTTATCCGAAACCTGAAAATTACGCCTCATTTGGCACATGAATATCAGTTCGTCCTACATGAATTGTGCGAACTTTTGGGCATAAAATTGGGAGATGTGCAAACTTTGCATATAGGAGAAGAATATATAGAGGAACAGTTGCGTTTGCGAGAGATGGCTCGTAAAAACAAGGATTGGGCTAAATCCGATGAAATACGAGACGCTTTGACTGCACAGGGCGTTATCATCAAGGATACGCCAGAGGGTGCAAAGTGGACGATACGGTAAGGCCGCCTGCCTTTTCGGCAAATATTTTGGCATATATGGGCGATGCGGTCTTTGAGCTTTACGTGAGGCAATGGCTGATACTTGCCAAACCTGCAAAGATTTTCGACCTGAACGAGCTGGCACGTTCCTTTGTTTGTGCCACCTCGCAGGCGAAGATGTATCACCATATAAAACCCTTTCTTTCGGAAGATGAATTGACAATAATGAAACGCGGTCGCAACCTGCACTCTCAAAAGACGGCTGAATATCGGCACGCAACGGGATTAGAGGCATTATTTGGCTACTTATTCCTAAACAATGATAGCAAGCGATTACAGGAGGTATTTGAACTTTGCCTAAACCAGCAGCAAAAAACACAGGAAAAAGAAGATTTGACAGGAAATTTGACAGGCTTGGCAAATTTGACAAAAAATTCGGAAAAAAATCAGAAACGCCCAACGCAGAAAATCGGAAAAACACCTTTAGCATAGCCAAAGCCCCCGAACCCGAGGACGACTGGATAGAAACCTTACAACTAGAGGGCAGAAAACCCGTTTTGGAAGCATTGGAGAATGGTAAACCGATAGACCGCCTGTTGATACGCAAGGAAAAGGACGGAAATTTTAACGGCACTTTGAAGGTGATAGCGGCAAAGGCTCGAGATTTGGGCGTTGTTGTGCAGGGGGTGGATAGGGCTAAGTTGGACGCTCTATCACAATCGAACAATCATCAGGGGATAATAGCCTGTTGCCCCGCAAAGGAGTATGTGAGCATTTCTGATATTTTGGCGATTGCGGCGGAGAGGGGCGAGCAACCTTTTATAATCGTCTTAGACGGCATAACAGATCCGCATAATTTGGGGGCTATTCTGCGATCGGCAGAGGCGGGCGGCGTACATGGGGTGGTTATCCCAAAACGTCGTGCGGTGGGTTTGACTGGTGCGGTCGCCAAGACTTCCGCTGGTGCAATCGAATACATTGCCGTTGCACGTGTTACTAATACGGTACGTTGCATAGAGGAGTTAAAAAAGGCAGGGTTATGGGTTATTTGCGGTACTGGCGGACATTCCAAAAACTCGACAAACATACACAGGACGGAGCTTTCAGGCCCTATTGCACTGGTGGTAGGGGCAGAATCCGTAGGTGTGAGCCGATTAGTTCAGGAAAAAAGCGATTTTACCGTACACATCCCTATGTTTGGGCATATAGAATCCCTAAACGCTTCCGTGGCTTGTGCCATTATGATATACGAGGTTGTACGCAACAGAGCTGCCTCTGTCGTTTAGCTGTTTATTCATGGCACGTAATTTTTTGCTTGTAGACGGCTATAATATCATATTCGCATGGAAAAAATTGGCGAAAATTGCAGCCTATTCTCTAGAAAACGCTCGGACGGAGCTTTGCGACATAATTTGCGAATATCAGGGTATGACAGAGGCGACTGCGATAGTTGTTTTTGATGCACACAAGGTGGCTGGCGGGATGGGCAGTATATCGGAATATCGCAACATAACGGTGGTTTTCACAAAAGAGGCTGAGACAGCCGACCATTACATCGAGCAGACGACCTCGTATTTAGCCAAAAATCTTTCCAAAAAGGATTCCATAATAGTTGCCACATCTGACAGTTTGGAGCAGATAATAATCCTAAGCCGTGGGGCAATCCGCTTTTCCGCCAACGATTTAGCTGAGGATATTCGCCTTAAAAAAGCCCATTTGAGGGAGCAATACTTGGAAAAGTCAAAGCCCAAAAACAACCAGCTATACAATTTGATAGACTCGGACACAGCGGAAAAGCTGGAAAAAATCCGACTCGGTAGCGGGGCGTTAAAGCCGAAAGACTGATAATATTAACGTAGGGGCGACCGTCCTCGGTCGCCCGCCACTTTGAAAAGGAGGAAACAATGCTGCTAACGATTACATACACAGGCAAAGATACGCAACATCTAGGCTATTTGCTGTATAAAAACCCGCACCGTCCACAGGCGTTTGACCTAACTCATGGGAAAGCGTATGTTTTCTATACGGAAATATCGGACGAACGCACAACGGCGGCGTTACTCTTGGACATAAATCCAATCGACCTAGCACGGGGTAAACAAAGCGGGCTTTTTGACTATGTAAACGACCGTCCTTATGCCGCTTCTTCGTTTATGAGTACTGCCATTTCAAAGGTATTCGGCACAGCACTTAGTGGACGTGCAGACGATTTTCAAGCTCTGTCGGACTCTCCCATTAATCTAACAGCCTCGATTACCATGTTACCTTGCCGAGATACGGATAAATTGCCGAAAATCTTTGAACCCCTAAAATATTCCCTAAGCTACGAGACCTTTCTAGCGGACGAAAATTTTTCGGATTGGGGGATTAGCAAGTATGTGAATCTCACAATTAGCGGAAAAGTCCGTTTGTGTGATTTGTTAAAACATCTGTACGTCCTGATTCCTGTGTTTGATAGACAAAAACACTATTGGGTCGGCGAGGAAGAAATCGAAAAGCTCTTGCGGCATGGCGAAAATTGGCTGACAGAACATCCAGAAAAAGAGTATATTGCGGCACAATACCTTAACCGCCAAAGGAGACTCGTAAACATTGCGATTGAACGCCTAACGGGCGAAATTACTGAGAAACCGCCGAAAACCCTAAATTCAGAGCGTTTGGAAAAGATTGTCAGCACACTTAAAGAGTTCGGTGCAAGGAAAGTAATCGATTTGGGCTGCGGCGAGGGAAATTTGTTAAAATTGCTCGTAAAAGATAGGCATTTTACCCATGTTACAGGGGTTGACGTGTCTGATGCGGCGTTGCAGAGGGCAAGGAAAGACTATTCTCTTGCAGAAAGCGAGATTGAGTTGTTTCAAGGTTCGCTAGTGTACAAAGATGCCCGTTTTTCAGGCTATGATGCCGCCTGCGTTATAGAGGTCGTCGAACATTTAGATATTTCTCGGATTAGCACCTTTGAGCGAGTGCTGTTCAAATTTGCAAATCCGCCCCTAATCATCATAACCACGCCCAACAAGGAGTATAATACGCATTATGAAAAACTCGGAAACAATTTACGCCATACAGATCATCGTTTTGAGTGGACTCGGGCGGAGTTTGTGGAGTGGGCGGAACGTACGGCAGAGAGCTTTGGTTATGTCGTCAAAATTTTAGAGGTAGGCGAGGCGGACGAAATTCACGGTGCACCTACCCAAATGGGGGTTTTTTCATGCAAAGAATAGAGATTCCTGAGCTGTCGATAGTGGCACTCATAGGCATAAGCGGTAGCGGCAAATCCACCTTTGCCAAGGAACATTTCAAAGAAACCGAAGTATTGTCTTCCGATTATTTTCGTGCGATGATTTCTGACGACGAGAACAACCAAACGGTAAGCAAACAGGCTTTTGACACACTCTATTATGTCGCCCAAAAACGCCTAGAGTTAGGGGGATTGACCGTTATCGATGCCACGAATATTCAAAAGAATTCCCGTGCGAGTATTCTTAAACTTGCCAACAGCGAGAATTGTCATGCGATCGCCATAGTCTTGAATATACCCGATAGAATCTGCCGAGAACGCAACGCAAACCGTACCGACCGCAGTTTCGGAAACCATGTTACAAAGAGACAGAGCGAACAGCTGCGCCGCTCCATAAAAACTCTGAAAAAAGAGGGATTTCGTTATGTTTATGTGCTAGGCACAGAAGAAGAGGTCGCAAATGTTCAGATAGTCCGTGTGCCGCTATGGACTGACAAAAGGGCGGAAACAGGGGCGTTCGATATTATAGGAGACGTACACGGCTGCTATGACGAACTCTGCAATTTGCTAGAAAAAATGGACTATGTCGTGGATAGGGCAAATTTTGCCGCAATACCGCCATCTACTCGTAAAGCTATATTTTTAGGCGATTTATGCGATAGAGGCCCAAAAACAGTTGAGGTTTTCCGCCTTGTTATGAATATGACAAAGGCTGGAACGGCTTACTGTACGCTTGGAAACCACGAGGCTCGGTTATTGAAGCGATTGCGAGGGGCGAATATAGAGCCTACTCACGGCTTGGAAACGACCCTGAAACAGCTCGCTCTGCAGGACGGCAAAACCGTCTCGGAGATAGAATCCTTTATCGACGGGCTTATCAGCCACTATCTCTTGGACGGCGGGAAATTGGCAGTAGCTCACGCTGGGGTAAAGGAGCGGTATCAAGGGCGGAGCAGTGCTCGTGTCAGAGATTTTTGTCTATATGGCGAAACCACAGGTGAAACGGACGAATACGGCTTGCCTGTTCGTTTGCCTTGGGCAAATGATTATCGAGGCAAGGCGATTGTCGTCTATGGGCATACCCCTGCCCCCGATGTGGATGCTGTAAACAACACGTATTGCATCGATACAGGCTGTGTTTTCGGCGGAAAATTAACCGCTTTTCGCTATCCCGAAAAACAGATTGTGCAGACTCCTGCTCTGCAAGAATATTATGCACCAGTAAAGCCATTTTTGGAGACGGAAAGAGACGATTTACTGAATATCGAGGACGTGTTGCTCAATAGGCATATCTCAACACGCTTACGCCGCATAATAAAGATAAATCCTGAAAATTCCGCCGCTGCACTCGAGGTTATGAGCCGTTTTGCTGCCGACCCCCGTTGGCTTATCTATCTGCCGCCCACCATGTCGCCCTGCGAAACAAGCGAATTACCCGATTATTTGGAGCATCCAACAGAGGTATTCGATTATTACAAAAAACGGGGCGTTGAAACGGTAATCTGCGAGCAAAAACATATGGGATCTCGTGCCGTGATTGTCGTGTGCAGGGACGGCGAGACGGCAAAACGCCGTTTCATGGTAGATAGCGGGAGAATCGGAATAATCTACACAAGAACGGGGCGGCATTTCTTTGACGATATGGCGACGGAAACGGCAATATTACAGCGTTTGCAGCAGGTTTTAACGCACTCCGATTTTTGGGAGAAATTCGATACAGATTGGGTCTGCCTTGACACGGAAATTATGCCCTGGTCTGCAAAAGCCCTGAAACTTCTGGAGGAGCAGTACGCTTCTGTAGGACGTGCGGGAAGGAGTGGATTAGCCTCCGCCATTACTGCAATCGAGAGGGCAGAAACGCTGTTTAAAAACACGGAAAAATCCGCAAACAGCCTCGATTTATCAGCGATACTCGAACAGTACAAGAATCGTGCTGAGGCTCTAAACCTTTATACGGAGGCGTACCGCCGTTATTGTTGGGACGTGAATAATCTTGACGATTACCGCATTGCCCCTTTCCATATCCTAGCAACGGAGGGGAATTTTCACGGTGCTGAGAATCATCTTTGGCATATGGACAATATTGCTAACTTTATTACCGACACCATTTTCATAAAGACCGAGCATTTGCTTGTGGATTTATCGGACGAAAACAGCATATTGGAGGGCGTTAAGTGGTGGGAAAAGCTGACGGCATCGGGCGGCGAGGGCATGGTCGTAAAGCCTTATGATTTCATTTCATACAAGGGGCTGGAGGTTTTGCAACCTGCTGTAAAATGCCGTGGACGTGAATATTTGCGTATCATATACGGCCCTGAATATCTTTTGGCGGGCAATTTGGAGCGTTTGAAAAAGCGTTCGTTATCCCGAAAACGCAGCCTTGCTCTAAGTGAATTTGCCCTTGGTGTGGAGGCATTGGAACGGTTTACACGTAACGAGCCATTGTATCGTGTGCATGAATGTGTTTTTGGCGTGTTGGCTATGGAGAGTGAGCCGATTGATCCAAGATTGTAGTTTTTCGTACAAAAAGGGCGGTCATCAGACCGCCCTAACTCTTGAAAATTTTAACTTCTAAAAATCTACCTCAAGCTCAAGCAACGCCAACGTCCCTGAAAATACAACCTCCCAAGCAACTAACGTATCGGCATCATCCCTAATGGCAGACATCCGCTCTGCGAACAGCATCCCTGAAAAAACGTCTCCATTGGGAAGTGTCTCAACATGGTATACCGCATTGGGAATATCAATGAACGCTGGATCTTCTAACGTAAACGTGTGTATAAGCGTGAAAAGCATAGTTTCCAACGGTTCAGCGGTTGCGGAGTTTACATAGTCGAAAAATTGCACATCAACCACAGGCGGGGTAATCGTAAAATACCCTTCCCTAAATTCAACGGAAATATGACCCATTTCCTCTACCACCGTAACGGCATTAACAGTCGCTACCGACACAAGCAGCAAAGCCACCAGTGCCAATGCACAAATCCTTTTTTTCATAGTATCTCTCCTTCTAAAACTGCGGGGTTCTGTCCCGCATCTGATGCCAGATCGTCTGGCCACGACCCCATTTTTGGGGGTTGTTGTGCTGAATAGCATTGTTTCCGTATTACAAAGATATTGTATCACAGATGATTATGGCTTGTCAAATTTTTTAAAATCCTACACAAGCCACTCTG
>WRKH01000260.1 GCA_009778175.1 Turicibacter sp. | reverse complement strand
CAGAGCCCCCACGGTTTTAAGGTTTGGAAGGAGAGTATGTATGCGGAAGAAGATAGTGGCTGGGAATTGGAAAATGAATAAAAGTCCAGTTGAAGCCGTGGAGTTTGCTCGCTCTATTAAAGATAGTGTTAAAGGTTCGGAAGCGGAGGCGGTCTTTTGTACACCGTTTGTGTGCCTCGGACCTGTTATGGACGAGCTGAAAGGTAGCGGAATTGCCGTGGGTGCACAGAATATGCACTTTGAAGATAGCGGCGCTTTTACTGGCGAAATTTCCGCTCCTATGCTGAAAGCTATGGGCGTTCCGTTTGTTATCGTGGGACACTCGGAGCGGAGACAGTATTTTGGCGAAACGGACGAAAGCGTGAATTTGAAAGCCAAAAAAGCCCTTGTGCATGGGCTTACGCCGATTATATGTCTGGGCGAAACGCTGGAACAACGGAAACAAGGGATTACTACCGACCTTGTTCGGTTGCAAACTCGTATCGCCATGAGCGGCATCGAGAAAGCGGACGCTAAAAAAGTCGTCATTGCCTATGAACCCATTTGGGCGATTGGGACTGGCGTAACGGCGACCGATGCACAGGCGGAAGAGGCTTGCGGAGACGTAAGGCGTGTGCTGGCTGAAATTTACGATAACGATACAGCGGAAACGATACGTATCCAATACGGCGGCAGCGTTACCGTAGATAACGCCAAAGGGCTTTTCGCAATGCCCAATATTGACGGCGGCCTTGTTGGCGGCGCTAGTCTAAAACCAGATTTTGGGGTGATTGTTAATGCCTAAAAAAACTACTGTGCTGTTGATACTAGACGGCTTTGGGCTGTCGGAGGAGGCGGAGGGCAACGCCATCGCTATGGCGAAAACGCCCAATTTGGATAAATATGTGCAGGGCTGTTTCGGCGACGATCCGTTCTGCCAAAAAGGCAGTGCGAGCGGCATGGACGTTGGCTTGCCAGACGGTCAGATGGGCAATTCCGAGGTTGGGCATACGAATATCGGTGCTGGTCGGATTGTCTATCAGGAACTGACACGTATAACAAAGTCCATTCGAGACGGCGATTTCTACCAAAACCCAGCATTTATGCAGGCTGTGGAGAATTGCAAAAAGAACGACAGTGCATTGCATTTGTACGGACTAATCTCGAACGGCGGCGTGCATAGCCACAACACGCATCTGTATGCGTTGCTAGAACTCGCCAGACGGCAGGGTTTGAGAAAGGTTTTTGTTCACGCATTTTTGGACGGCAGAGACACGCCGCCCACTTCTGGCAAGGGATTCTTGCTGGATTTGGAGGAAAGAATGATGGAATTCGGCGTGGGGAAAGTCGCCACGATTGCCGGACGCTATTATGCGATGGACAGGGACACGCAATGGGACAGAGTGGAAAAAGCGTACAAGGCGATGACGGCTGGCGAGGGCAAGACTGCCGTTTCCGTGCTCGCCTGCATGGAGGCATCCTACGCCGAGGGCGTGAACGATGAATTTGTCGTTCCCACGATTGTTGAGAAAGAGGGGATTATACAGAACAACGATTCCATCATCTTTTTCAACTTCCGCCCAGACCGTGCGCGCGAGATTACGATGGCTTTTTGTGCGGACAAATTTGACTTTTTCCCACGCAAGAATCTGTCGTTGACCTATGTTTGCATGACGGATTACGACCCAACGATTGGCAACAAGTTGGTGGCGTACGAGGGTCAGTCATTGTCGAACACGATGGGAGAATACCTATCGAGCAAGGGTTTGACGCAGTTGCGGCTGGCGGAGACGACAAAATACGCACACGTTACCTATTTTTTCAACGGCGGAGTGGAAGAGCCTTACAAGGACGAGGATCGCAAGTTGGTCCCCACGCCTGAGGTTGCGACATTCGATTTAAAGCCAGAGATGAGTGCACGAGAGGTAGCAACGGCGGCAGAAGCGGCGATTGGCAACTACGATGTCATTATAATGAACTTTGCCAACCCTGACATGGTGGGACATACAGGCATCATTCCAGCGACAATCAAGGCGGTAGAAACCGTGGACGAGTGCGTTGGCAGGGTAATAGCGGCGGTCAAGGCGGTGGACGGACAGATTTTCATGTGTGCCGATCACGGAAATGCGGACAAGATGATAGACACAACAGGCGAGCCATTCACAGCTCACACCACAAACCCAGTCCCATTCGTCCTAATCAACACGGCGGCGGACATAAAAGGTTTGCAAGAGGGCGGCAAATTATGCGACATTTCCCCAACTTTGCTAGACCTACTGGGTCTGCCACAGCCCCCTGAAATGACAGGAAAGTCGCTACTAAAAAGATAAAAACCGTGGGGCTCTGCCCCACACCCCGCAAGGGGGCTAGCCCCCTTGACCCCCAACATTCGTTCTTGTTGGGTCGTGATTTTATCGTAAAGATATGCAATTTTTTGCGGTTAGTCAAATGGCGAGGGGAGCGAGTATGCCAAAGGCATACGGAAAAGCAAATAAAAAATTTAAAGTTTGTCCACTTTTCAAAGTGGCGGGGGCGGCTGGTGTCCAGTGGACACCGTTTAGCCGTTTGCGGAGCAATTGGGGCAGAGCCCCAAGGTCCTAGAAGGGAAATGGTTATGAAGAAGTTTTTGGAGATTACTGAGATTTTTGCGAGGGAAATAATGGACTCGCGTGGAAACCCTACTGTTGAAGTTGACGTTTATGTTAGCAATGAAGAGGGTAAGAGTTTTATGGGTCGTGCGGCTGTGCCGTCTGGTGCCTCAACGGGTGCTTTTGAAGCCGTTGAGTTAAGAGACCAAGATCCGAAAAGATATTTGGGCGTTGGCGTTCATAAAGCGGTCGATAATGTGAATGATATTATCGCCGAAGAAATTACTGGCATGAATGCACTCGATCAAGTGGCTGTCGATGCTAAAATGATTGAAATAGACGGCACGGATAACAAGGCTCATTTGGGCGCAAATGCAATTTTGGGCGTTTCGCTGGCGACTGCAAAGGCGGCGGCAGAGGCACTTGGGCTACCACTTTACCAGTATTTGGGCGGCTTTAATGCAAAAGATTTGCCTGTACCTATGATGAACATCCTAAATGGCGGCAAACACGCCGACAATACCGTTGACTTCCAGGAGTTTATGATTATGCCTGTGGGCGCACCTAGCTTTGAGGAAGCACTTAGGATTTGTGCGGAAGTCTATCATAATCTGAAAAAGATTTTGAAGAAGAAAGGCTTGTCAACCTCGATTGGCGATGAGGGCGGCTTTGCACCTGACCTTGCCACGCCTGAGGAAGTGCTGGACTTGATTGTCGAAGCTGTGAATACGGCTGGTTACAAGATGGGCGACGACATTCGTGTGGCGTTTGATGCAGCTGCCACGGAATTGTACGTAAAAGAGGGCGAGCATAAGGGTAAATATTATTTCGAGGGCGAAAGCAAGATGCTCGGCAAGGAGATTTACCGTACTTCGGAAGAATTGGTCGATCTTTGGGAGAAATTGGTGAACACGGAAAAATACGCCATTATCTCGATTGAAGACGGTTTGGACGAAGAGGACTGGGACGGCTGGAAATTATTGACCGATAGGGTTGGACACAGGGTTCAGCTGGTGGGCGATGATTTATTCGTTACGAATACAGAGCGTTTACAGCGTGGTATCGACATGGGCGTTGCGAACTCGATTTTGGTAAAAGTAAACCAAATTGGTACGTTGACAGAGACGTTTGATGCGATTAAGTTGGCACATCGGAATAATATGACGACGGTCATATCGCATCGTTCAGGCGAGACGGAGGATTCGACGATAGCGGATATAGCGGTGGCTGTGAATGCTGGGCAGATAAAGACTGGTGCGCCTGCACGTAGTGATCGGATTGCCAAGTACAATCAGTTATTGCGGATTGAAGAGGAGTTGGATGAGATTCCGCAGTATCCTGGGTTGGCGGCTTGGTATAATGTGAAGAAGTAGGGAATTGTAAGAACCCCCAGCCTAAAGGTTGGGGGTTTTTGACCCTTGTATATTTTTTTAGAATTTTCGCTAAATTAATCTCGTCTGTTGGGCAGTTTAACAAAAAACCGCATATAAAAAATTATATTATGGCATATTAATGCAAAATTGCCATATTTTATACATCGATTTTGGCAATTTTTTTATGTTTGCCTTTTTTGGCATTTATTGGCTGTAAATGTCATTCAATCCCCCCTACTTGACAAACTGAAAACGTATTTATATAATATAACTATAATATTTCAACTTTATTACATAAAAACCAAAATAAGGAGGAAAAAAATTTATGAACGGAACATTTTCAGAACACTTTGCGGTGCATAGGGGAAAATTCCTGATTGCCCTCGCTATCGCCATAGGCTTCGTGATTTTCATGTTCATGCGGGACGACGCGCTGGTGCTAACCAGCCGTGCGGGCGGTGCTGTTACCGCCCCAACCATCTTCGCCGAGGGCAGCTACGCCGAATTTCTAAATACCCACGCCGCAACCACCTTCGGCACGGCACGAGTCGAAATCGACCTTGCCGCCGCCAGCGGATTCGGTTTCGCCACAATGACCGACTTCGAGGGTGCGCCGCTCGTCCTGCATACGGACGAATTTTCCCAGGTCGAATTTACCGTAACCCTGCCGCAATCGGGACTCTACAACATCGTCGTCGAATATTTCCCCATCGAGGCACGTGGTATCGACATCTCGCGCGAACTGCGAATTAACGGCGAAGTGCCGTTTACGGGGGCTGACCTCATCACCCTCGCACGTGTGTGGGGCTCCGCTACGGAAGTCCGTGCGGACAACCGTGGCAACCAAATCCGTCCGCCGCAAATCGAACTGCCACGTTGGGAACGTGCCTATTTTCGTGATAGATTGGGCTTTTTCTCAGAGCCGTATCGCTTCTATTTCGAGCAGGGCGAAAATACTATCACGCTCACTGGCGTAAATGAGCCGCTTGTTATGCGGTCTCTGGCGATTATCCCTGTGGCGGACGTGCCGTCTTTTAACGATTTTATCAGCCAAAATACGCTGCCCAACGCTCCTGCCGACTTCTATCTGCGTGTGCAAGGCGAACATTCCACCGTACGCTCCTCGCCTAGCCTGTTTCCGCTGTTCGACAGCTCGAGCGGCGTAACCGATCCGCCCAGCGCGTCCATTATCACGCTGAACATGATCGGCGGTCAGCCGTGGCGGATTCCTGGCCAATGGATTGAATGGGAATTTGACGTACCGACCGACGGTTTGTACCGCATTTCCCTTTCCGCCAGGCAGAATTATAATCGTGGATTCGTCTCGAGCCGAACGGTCTATTTGAACGGCGAAATCCCTTTTAGCGAGGTCGCCGCCGTGCCGTTTTTGTTCAATAATAGTTGGGAACTGATAACGCTGTCGGACGAGGGCGGCAACGACCTATTTTTCCCAATGACGGCAGGCACGAACGTCTTGCGAATGTACGTAACTTTGGGCGATTTGGGCGAGATTGTGGACGCGCTGCTGGCGAGCGTTACTCGGCTCAATGAAATTTACCGTGAAATTTTGGTGCTGACGGGCCCGAATCCCGACACTTTGCGGGATTATCGTGTAAATTATTTCCTGCCGCACGTCATGGACATGATTTATTTGGAAACGGGAATTTTGTACGGTTTATTGCAGGAATTGGAGGATTTCGTGGGCGAACGTAACGAACACACAGGCATCATCGCCACGCTAATCCGCCAGTTGGACATTTTCTACACGAGGCCCGAACGGATTCCTGTGCAGCTTGTGAATTTTCAACAAAATATATCGGCGTTGAGCGACTCCGCGCGGTTGCTCACGGAGGGGCAGCTCGACATCGACTTCTTCATTATAAGTGGTGCAAATGCGGCGTTGCCCACGATAAATGAATCGTTTTTCACACGTGCGGCACATGAAGTTAATGCGTTTATTGCCAGTTTTACCATGGATTTCGACTCGCTCGGCGACGTGCATGAGGGCGACGGCGTTATCGAGATTTGGATAACGACTGGCCGCGACCAAGCCATGGTGCTAAAATCCATGATTGACGACTCGTTCGTGCAAGAATACGGCGTGGGCGTGAACTTGCGATTAGTGGCTCACACAGCGGTTTTGCCGGCGGTCGTGGCAGGGATTGGGCCGGATGCGGTGTTGAGTATGCCCATTCAAGACCCAGCCAACTACGCATTCCGCAACGCCGCCGTTGATTTAACGCAATTCGGCGACTTTGCGGACGTTGCGACACGGTTCGCCGACAGCGCGCTCGTGCCTTTCGAGTTCCAAGGCGGCATTTATGCGTTGCCTGAAACTCAAAATTTCTCGCTGATGTTTTACAGGGAGGACATTTTGAATGACCTCGGAGTGGGGATTCCGACCACATGGAACGATGTGTTGGCGATGATGCCGCTCCTGCAACGGAACAACATGGCGGTGGGGATTCCGCCAGTGGGCGATGCCATGAATCCTGATATTTCGGGCTTTCTCACACAGTTATACCAACGTGGCGGATTCCTGTACAATGACGAGCTTTCACGCACGATTTTGGACAACGAGGAGGCAATAGCGGCATTCGAGGCATTTACACGCTTTTTCACGCATTTCGGTTCGCCGCAGTTCTACAATTTCGTGAACCGTTTCCGCAGCGGAGAAATGCCGATTGGGTTCGCCGATTTCACGATGTTTAACACATTTAGCGTATTCGCGCCCGAGATTGACGGCCTATGGAATTTCGCACTCATGCCAGGTTATCAGCATCCAGACGGCACGGTCAACCACACCGTACCGTCATGGGGGACAGCCGCCATTATGATAGAAGCGAGCGAGTTACAATACGAAACGTGGCAATTCCTACGTTGGTGGACTTCCGCCGAGACACAGTTACGGTTTGGGCGAGAATTGGAGTCGATAATGGGAGCCGCCGCGCGTTTCCCAACCGCCAATTTAGAGGCTTTCCAGAGCCTGCCATGGAGTTCGGAGCAACTCGAAGTTTTGAACGAGCAGAGGTACTGGTCGATGGGAACGCCCGAGATTCCAGGTGGATACTACGTAGGGCGGCATTTAATCAATGCAATTCGGCGAGTTATCAATGAGAACGTGGATTCCAGGGAGACTTTACTAGATTTTGCGATTGTAATCAACCGAGAGTTGATTAACAAACGGCGAGAGTTCGGCTTAGAGTAGAAAGTCAAAACCTTGGGGGCTCTGCCCCCAAACCCCCGCAAGGGGCTCTGCCCCTTGACCCCGCAAGGAGCGCGCCCCTTGACCCGCATTTTTTTGTTGGTTAAGGGCGTGCGGCTTGCTTGGTTTATTTGGAGGAGATTATGGAGTTAATTACGATACAGGAGAATGGGCAAATCACGCTGCCAACCGAAACATTTCACAAGCTAAAACGGAAAAATATTGAAAAAACTGACTTTGTTGGGCGTGAAAAAGAGGAAGTCGTAAGCCCCACAAGATTGGCAATCTTAAAAGCACAAGCGGCATTTGAGGGTTTTGCTGAAGAAATGGGCTTGGAGACGGAAGAAGATGTGTTTGCGTTCTGCCGTCAAATTAGACGAGAAATGCGAGAGGAAAGCCATGCGAATAATGGTTGATACTAATATTTTATTATCGGCATTTCTGTTCAAAAGCAAAATGATGTGGAAAATCGTTGAAAAAATAGGCGAAAATCACACATTGGTTATTTGCAAATATATAATTGCCGAATTTCGCAAAGTGGCATCCAAAAAAGCCCCTAACAGCATTGACGTGGACGAAATATTTTCAAGTTTTGCTTATGAGGAAGTCGAAACGGCAGAATGGCAGGAATATATGGGCAGTTTAAGGGACGAGGACGACAAACCCATACTAGCATCCGCTATCTTAGCCGATGTGGACATGATTGTAACAGGCGACAAGGATTTCCTCGAAAGCGGAATCACACACCCACGGATTATTTCGCATTTAGATTTTTTGCGAGATTATATGGAATAACAGAAAGGAACGTAAATCATGGGATTAGTTACAGTACAGAAAGATGGGCAAATCACGATTCCGCTTGAAATACAGCAGAAGTTAAATCTTAAAGAGGGCGGAAAAGTTGGGTTTGTTGAGGAAAATGGAGAATATAAGATAGTATCTCCCACTAAGTTGGCAATTTTAGAGGGACGTAAAGCCCTTTCAGGTTTAGCCGAGGCGTACGGTTGGGAAACAGTTGAAGATGTAGTCAAAACGTGCCGCCAGTTTAGGAAAGAGAGAAGTAAAAATGCGAATAATGCTTGATACTAATATTTTACTCTCTGCATTGGCGTTTAATAGCGAAATGTTAGGCGAAATTGTGGATAAAGTGGGCGAATGCCACACAATGCTACTTTGCGAACATATACTTGAGGAATTTCGAGGTGTAGTTGCCGTAAAAATGCCACATCGTAGCGAAGAATTGGAAGAAACACTTTCAAATCTAAAACACGAGAAAGTCGAAAAGGCAGAATGGAAGGAATATATGGGCGATTTAAGGGACGAAGACGACAAACCGATACTAGCCGCCGCTATCTTAGCCGATGCGGACATGATTATCACAGGCGACAAGGATTTCCTCGAAAGCGGAATCACACACCCACGGATTATTTCGCATTTGGATTTTTTGCGAGATTATATGGAATAACAGAAAGGAACGTAAATCATGGAACTAATTACGATACAGGAGAATGGGCAAATCACGATTCCACCTGAAATACAGCAGAAGTTGAACCTTAAAAAGGGCAACAAAATAGGTCTCGTTGAAGAAGACGGCGGATATAGAATTATAAATCCCACCGAAAGAATTATTTTGGAGGCACAAGAGGCTTTTTCAGGCGTTGCCGAAGAAATGGGT
Organism: Turicibacter sp.; assembly: GCA_009778175.1. GTDB lineage: Bacteria > Bacillota > Clostridia > Lachnospirales > WQUN01 > WRKH01. The sequence continues at coordinate 3,946 of WRKH01000260.1, read as the reverse complement.
TGGAAGACGGAAGAAGACGTGTTTGAGTTCTGCCGTGAATTTCGGCGAGAGAGAAGTAAAAATGCGAATAATGTTTGATACCAATATTTTGTTATCGGCAATAGCATTTAAGAGTACAATGATGGCAAAAATCATCAAAAATGTGCAAATGGAGCATGAAATTTTACTTTGTCAGTATGTAATAGGCGAATTTGAGGACGTAGCTGATAAAAAAATGCCAAAACAAAGTGCCGCATTGAAAAAAGTGTTGTCTGATTTGCCATATACAAAGGTTAAATCTGCTGTTTGGCAACCGTGCATGGGCGATTTAAGGGACGAAAAGGACAAACCGATACTAGCCGCTGCTATCTTAGCCGATGCGGACATGATTATTACAGGCGACAAGGATTTCCTCGAAAGCGGTATCACACACCCACAGATTATTTCGCATTTGGATTTTTTGCGAGATTATATGGATTAAAATAAGAGGTGCAAAATGCAGAATAATATAGTAAAACCACTCGAAAACCTAATATCAATTTGCAACCAATACAAGAACGGAGAAATAGACACGGTCGCTTTTCAAGGAACTATCGCAAATATCTTTCTGCCGCATGAAACCTCGGCTGAATTGTCCAGGGAACAAGATAACCTGCATGAGCATTTGGAAATCATCATATTCACGGAATACGGAGAAGACCACATAAAATGTGCCGAGCCGTACGTGGACGACCTCATAACCGCCACAAAAGCCGAAATCACACGCCTTGCAAACTACACGCCATACGCCACGGCAAGCCAATTACAAGCAACCTAAAAAGGAGAGCAAACCATGGAATCAGCCACAATACACGATAACGGAAAAATCACGTTGCCGCTTGAAATGCGGCAGAAATTAAACTTAAAAGACGGCGATAAAATAGATTTTGTTGAACAGGACGGAGAATATAAAATTGTAGACCCAATCGACATAGCTATCAAAGAAATACAGGATTCTCTTGCAGGTATAGCCGAAGAATACGGCTGGAAAACGGAAGAAGATGTAATTGAATTTTGCCGCCAGTTTAGGAAAGAAAGGAGCAAAACTGGTAATAATGCTTGATATTATGTGGACAAGCTGGCTAAGATACGAAAAAGTTGAGATAAATGGGCATATTTACGCCAAAGTGGGCGAACGGCTGTATTCACGTCATGCAGTTAATCGAATGTATCCAAGCGGCAACAGATTCAAAACAGAACGCCCAAGAATAGGCACGGTAGATTTTTACACAGCAGAGGAAGGTCGGAGTATATCTCCAACATTTATAGAAGATATTATACGCAATGTTAAACCCAAATTTCAACCTAACACAGGCAACTATTTATACACAGATAAAAATGTACAAGTCGTCTTGAATGACGAGGGCGATAAGGGTGCTGTCGTTACTATAATGACTTATTCTAATCCGCCGAGGAGGTAATTATGTTAGACAGAATAAGAAATCCGCTAGAAAATTTTATATTCATTTGCGAGCAATACAAAAACGATGAATTTGATGTGGACATTTTGCAGACAGCTATCCGCTTTGCGTATCTGCCGCCTGAATCGTCCGAAGAACACAGCATTACTTTACACAATATTCACGAAAAATTGGAACTTATAATTTATGCAACTGTTGGAATGAAAGAGCAAGACAGAGACGAACGCCGCAAACACGCCATTCCGTTAGTCGATGCTCTCATAGCCGCCACAAAAGCCGAACTCACACGCCTTGCCAACTACACGCCATACGCCACGGCAAGTCAATTACAAGCAACCTAATTTGAATACAGCAACTACCAACCGATTTCAACGAACCTCTCGAACCCATTCGAGAATAAGTTCGCGAATATATAACAATCACAACGCCGCCCCCTACAAAAAAATCCCCAAACAAAATTTAAAGTTTGTCCACTTTTCAAAGTGGCGGGGTGTGGGGTATGACAAAAAAGCCCCACGGTTTTAAGTTAAAAGGAGGAATTATTATGTCAGCTGCTACTGTCAGCACTAGCGGAAGTTACGCTAGGTACAAGGAGAAGAAGAAAGTCGAACGTGCGTATATGTGGGACGAAATGAAAAAACACAAAACCCTCTATGCGTTCCTCGCACCGTATGCTGTGCTTTTTACCGTCTTTGTCGTCGCGCCCGTCGGTGTCTCTATCTTTTTCAGTTTCACGCACTTCAATGTGCTTGAACCGCCTAGATTTATCGGGTTCCAGAATTATTTGAACCTGTTTCTGGCGGACGATGTGTTCCTGATTGCTCTTAGGAATACGCTCATTCTTGCGTTGATTACTGGGCCTGTGGGCTATATCTTTGCGTTCCTGTTTGCCTGGTTTATTAACGAATTGCCACGCTATTTGAGAGCGTTTGTTACGTTGGTGTTCTATGCACCGACCATTGCAGGCGCGGCGTTCCTGATTTGGTCGCTGATTTTCTCGGGCGATGCTTTTGGCTATCTAAACGCCTTTCTCATGCAGTTTGGGATTATCAACGAACCTGTCCTGTGGCTGTCGAATCCAGAATTTATGATGCCTGTTATCATTGTTGTGGTGCTGTGGATGAGCCTGGGCGCTGGATTCTTGGCGTTTATTGCAGGGCTGTCCACCATTGACGAGTCGCTGTACGAGGCTGGGCTTATGGACGGCATCAAAAATCGGTGGCAGGAGCTGTGGTTTATCACGTTGCCGAATATGCAGGGAATGTTGATGTTTGGTGCGGTTATGGCGATTATGGCGAGCTTTGCCGTCGGCGAAGTTACGCAAGGGCTGGCTGGCTTTCCGTCCACGGATTACGCCGTTCATACGGTTGTCAATCACTTGGTTGACTACGGTGCAATCCGCTTTGAAATGGGATACGCCTCGGCTATTGCCACGATTTTGTTCCTAACTATGATTTACACCAAATCACTCGTTGGCAAATTTATAATGAAGATAGGGAGATAGGGAGGTAGATTTTTATGACAGTTGCATCAGAAAGACGGCCATTATTTATGGTCAAGAGGAAGAAGAGGAGCGGCGTGTTGCGGCCGAATCGGTCGCTGTCTGGGGACATCTTTATTTGGTGTATGTTGGCGGTTTTTGGCTTTTTCTTCGCCTTTCCGTTGATTTTTGCCATTAACAATGCGTTCAAGCCCCTAAATGAGCTATTTCTATTTCCGCCGCGGCTTTTCGTCATCAATCCCACCTTGAATAATTTGCAGGATTTGTTTATAATTATGTCAAGATCGTGGGTTACGTTTTCACGCTACATCTTCAACACGGTATTTATCACGGCTGTGGGAACTGTTGGGCATCTGATGGTCGCCTCGATGGGTGCGTATGCGGTCAGCAAATACGAATTTCCAGGGAGCAAATTTTTCTTTAACCTGGTCATTATAACGCTGATGTTTTCAGGCTTTGTTACCGCCATTCCAAACTTCCTCATTTTGTCGTCGCTCGGCTGGATTGACACTTACTGGGCTGTAATAATCCCACATTTTGCGTTCCCAATGGGATTCTTCTTAATGAAGCAGTTTATCGACACCGTGCCTCAATCGTTGATAGAGTCGGCAAAAATCGACGGTGCGAAAGAGTGGACGATATACACACGCATAGTGATTCCGCTGATTAAGCCAGCGATGTTGACAGGCATGATATTTTCCGTGCAGGCGTTGTGGAACAATCCGCAAGCGAATCTGATATACACGGAGCAATTAAAGACGTTGCCATTCGCCTTACAGCAAATCGTGGGCAGTCCGCACACGCCAAACATAGCCCGCGCAGGCGTAGGTGCCGCCGTTACGATGGTTATGATGGTCGTGCCGATTACCTTGTTCATTGTCGCACAGAGCAACATTCTAAGGACTATGGCAAACAGCGGTATAAAAGAATAAAACCTTGGGGCTCTGCCCCAAACCCCGCCACTTTGAAAAGTGGACAAACTTTAGCTTTGTTTTGGGGATGGTTT
>WRKH01000259.1 GCA_009778175.1 Turicibacter sp. | reverse complement strand
GCTCTGCCCCACACCCCGCTGGGCTCTGCCCAGACCCGCAAGGGGCTCTGCCCCTTGACCCCGCTGGGGGCGCGCCCCCAGACCCGCACCTTTTTTGCTTTTTTTACGTTGTTTTTGGGTAGGTGGGTGTTTTTATAAGTTTGTTGTTAAAAATTTTAGTATATCTTTGCGCATATCGGTTGTTTCTTCGTGTCCTGCGGGATATTTTTTCAGTTGCCATGCTTCGGGTGCACCCAGTTCCTTGTATATGTGTTTTAAGGTGGTATCGATTACGTCGAGACCTTCTAGGGGTGCGAGTTCGTCCTGCGATCCGTTTACGGATAGGTGATAGCGGGGGGCGATTAGAGCGTTTATACTGGATGTATCGAAATATTTCAGGAGTTTCGGTATATAAAAATAAATGCCATGTTTTTTTAGCAAACCCTTTTTCAGGAGCGTGTGATAATCCACCATGCAACAAATATCCGTACAAACTTTTATGCGTTCGTCCAATGCCGCAATCCACCATGCCATTAAGCTGCCCATGGACATTCCCAGGGTGGCAAGGCGGCTAGGGTCAACGTCTGGGCGTGTATGCAGATAATCGAGGGCTCGTAGATGGTCGTAAACCATCAGCCCCCATAGGACTTTACCCTGTAAAATGGTTTCCTTATAATAATCCAGCTCATCTCGCCCGCTGCGTTCGCCAAAGAGCGGGCTGTCTATACAGAGAGCCGCAAGACCCAGCTCTGTAAGGGATTCCGCATAGGGTGGGTTTGTTAGATAGGTGTTGCCCTGAACTAACTCCTCTTTGCCACGGTCGTATTTACCGCCATGGGAATGACAGAACAAAACGGTTGGAAATTTTTTATCCCCTGTTTTGGGCTTAACAAAATAGGCTGGAACTGCCTCTGTGCCGTTCAAATTTAGTGTCAATTTTTCTAGCGTGTAATTTTTGCGTTCCTCGGCATATGCCGTATCGGCGGATATAGGATTGTCTAGCGGGGGCAAATCGCCTAGTAGGCTATATAATTTTTTGCGTGTGTCCATCTATCTCTTTTCCTCTCCTTTTGCGGGCATTTTACTGTCCTTGCCATTCTGCTCTTTATTATTCACCTTGGTATGCCTCATATAGACAAAAAACTCAAACCCCGAAAATTTCGGAGCTGGTTTACGGTTTACCTCTTCAAATCCCAATTTTTTGTATAGATTAATGGCTGGTTTGTTGGAGTCCATGACCTCTAGCACATAATCTTCGCAATTTGTTACATCTATTATGGTGGAAAGTAGGTTGTGTGTAATGCCTTGCCCACGATAATCAGCGGCACAGGCAACAAATTCAATCGAGCCCGTTCTTGCTCGCATTTGAAAGGGATGAGGTTGATTTAACATATATTTATTTAGGGCAACGTACGCCAGCCTACCCCTTATAAAGCCCAAATGTGCCGATAATTGGCGTTTTTCAAGGCGTATGGAGGGGAGTTTGGTCTCGTTACACGCTGCCATTGCCATAACAATATCATCTTTCACAGCTATGAAAAACTGGCTCAGCTCAAAGGAATGAGCTAATGCTTTCGTCAATTTTTCTCTATTTTTGGAAAAATAGCTCAAATGTTCATAAAAACCGTCCACAAAGATAGCACTCATCTCTGGCCGTGGATCTATCTCATGGCAATCTGCTCGAAGTATTTTCATGTTTTTTATATTTAGACCTGTTTAAAATCGTGGGGTTCTGGTGCTACTCGCAACGCCTAAACGGTGTCCACTGGACACCAGTCGCCCCCACACCCCGCCAGGGCGTACTCCAGACTGCACGTTTTTTATATTGCAATCGGCATTACATTGGACAAGCCTATTTTCCTCCATTTTGTCGGTAAAATCATTGTAGCATAATCGGGCGAACGGTGTCAATTTTTAGAGAACGGATTTATAGTCGAGTCGGTACAGTGCCAATTTTTAGAGAATAGATTTTAAGCAGTCTCGCAAACAAGTTGAAATTTAAAAAGTGCGGGTCTGGGGGCGCACCCCCAGCGGCAAGACGGTCTTGTGCCAGGTCAAGGGGCAGAGCCCCTTGCGGGTCTGGGCAGAGCCCAACGGTTTTATTTTTGGTTCAATGCAATTTCCTTAAATCGCTTTCCTCTCTCCTCGTAGCTTCGGAACATATCCCAACTGGCACAGGCGGGCGACAATAAAACGGTGTCCCCGCTCTCTGCAGTTTTTCTTGCCAATTTTACGGCATCTTCTAGTGTGGATACCTTCTCAAATGCCGTGAAACCGCATAATTTACACGTTTCGATTATCTTGTCCGCCGTCTGCCCCAATACAATCAATAACTTAACCTTACCGAAAAATGCCCATACCCAAGGCTCGAAATCCGCTTGTTTGTCGTAACCGCCGCCGATTAGAATTATCGGACGCTGTATCATTTCCAAACCCTTTAATGCCGAGTCTATATTCGTTGCCTTGGAATCGTTGTAAAAATCCACGCCGTCCATTGTCGTAACATATTCCACCCGATGCTCCACACCCTTGAAATTCCGTAAAACATCCGCAATTATCGTCGGTTCAACGTCTGCACAGAGGCAAATCGCCGCCGCCGCTAGAGCGTTTTCGGGCAAAATATTTATTTCCCGCAAATCCACAATCTCCGAATTTTTCCCGTACATTCGGGCTTTGATAATGCCGTCGTCCAAAAATACAGCCGCTTCTTTGCCCGCAAGCCCGCTTACTGCACTAAAAAACACCGTCTTGCAGGCGGGTAACATACTGCGTGTCAGGGGATTGTCATAATTCAAAACCGCATAATCCTCGGGAATCTGCTTGGCGTAAATGCGCGCTTTCATCTTTTTGTATATAGCCATTGTCTTGTGGCGATCGAGATGATCGGGCGAAATATTCAAAACGGCACTTATTTCAGGCGAAAAATCATGTACCGTTTCCAACTGAAATGAGCTTAGCTCCGCCACAATAAGTGCATCCGTGTCCAATTCTGCCACGCAATCACAAAGCGGTACGCCGATATTCCCAACAACCACCGTCTTGTGGTTAATCCGCCGCATAATCTCGCCTACTAGCGTAGTTACAGTCGTTTTGCCGTTTGTACCAGTAATGGCAATTATCGGCGTTTTACGAAAAGTATATGCCAACTCCACCTCGCCCCACACGGGAATACCTAACAAACGGGCTTTTTGCAAGAACGGCAGATCAAACGGCACACCTGGGCTTATGACCACCAAATCAAAATTCGTCAGAATCTCGTCAGGATTCCGACCCAAAAAAAGGCGTATATTCGGGTGTTCTGGTTGCCAATCCACCGTGGGTTTGATGTCCTGGGCGGTAACATTTGCACCATAAGCCGCTAGAAGTTTTGCGGCAGAAATGCCGCTTTTCGCCAGCCCGCACACCAGCACATTTTTTGAAGCAAAGTCCGTATTCACACCATTACCATCAGCAAACATTCAGCAAAATACGGTAATCTGCAACTAAAATCGTATATTTTTGACATCTTTTAAGCCTTGCCTTTCAATCCGATCTGTTGGTGCTTTAGTCTGTCCACAGATAAAACACCAATTTTATCAGCAATTTCGACAGTTTCACGCCACGAGTACCCACGATCGGCGTGTCGATTTTGCTAGTTTTATTATATCAATAATTTTGCCAACAGTCGAATATTTTTTGACCAATCTAAACTATTATCAGCGGCTGGCTATATTCATTAAAGCGTAGCGGTTTCCCGAAACTCAACCCGTAAATTTTCGTTGTGCGTACCTCTTCGTCCAACATCGTCAACGCCTCGCCGCTTAATGCTCCGTTTTTCAAATTCATAACAACGGGCAATTTCGCACGTTCTTGTAACAATTTCAGTAATATCGCACTTTGTTTCCGAAACCCCAATACCCGTATATACTGCGGTTTTTGCACCTTGCTAATGCCCAAAATCAAGTGCAACGCCGCCCTTTGCAAACGAGTGTACGTGTAATTTTTCGATTTTGCTAGTCTGATTATCTCGGTAATTTTCCCGGAGCCAGAATATTTTCGGAAACTGTTTTTTATATCCGCAGAAAGGTCTAAAATCGGCGTTTTTTCTATATCCGTGAGAATTAGATAGCTAAAAATTTGCGACAGATTATCCAAATCGGCGAAATTTTCCGATTTTTCCGCCTTGATAGCCAGCCGCACGTCTTTCGCTGCTCCAGTCGAGCGTGGTACGGTAACGGGGATAATATCGGACTGCAAGGTCGATAAAGCCCGCAAATATTCCACTCCCAGCACATCATTTGGGCTTGACAGATTAATCCCTGCCGCCTTTGCCCGTGCCGCTGGAAAAGACAAGCCCGTTTTCAAAAAAACCCGCAAATCCACATCGTTATCTAGTGCGGTTGTACATTTTTGTAAAAATCCCAAATCCCCACATTCGCTCCCGAACGACAAAAAATCGATAATATTCGTCATCGCAAGCAAAAAAACCGCATTTTCGGCAAAATAACCCGCCGCCGCTGTTGCCGTGGAGACGGGCAATTCCAAAACCAAGTCCACACCCGCATTTAGAGCCATTTCCGTACGCCGCCATTTATCAAAAATCGCAGGTTCGCCACGTTGTACGAAATTGCCGCTCATCGCCGATACTATAAAATCCGCTCCTGTTGCAATCTTCGTTTGCTCCAAATGCCCTAAATGCCCGCTATGGAAGGGGTTATATTCCGATATTATTCCCGATATTTTCATCTATACAACCACAAATCCTCGAGTGCTATTGTGAAATAACCGTCCCCGTCTTGCCAGCCAAGCCGTCCTTTGCTTTGGAAAGCAGAGTAATCAATGCCTTGCGGCCAGGTTTTGTTTGGGCAAAAGCCATTGCAGCCTCGACTTTCGGCAACATCGAACCCTTTGCAAAATGTTCTTCGGCAATGTAGGCTTTGGCCTGTTCGATTGTGAGAGCGGATAGCCATTCCTCGTTCGATTTCCCGAAATTTATTGCCACTTTCTCCACAGCTGTGAGAATAACCAACATATCTGCATCCAGTAATTCCGCAAGTTTCGCACTGGCAAAATCCTTATCCACCACGGCGGACATTCCGCATAGGCGGTATTCGCCGTCCTTTGCCACGGGAATACCGCCGCCGCCGACGGTTACAGGGATTTGACCCATTTTTAGCATAGATTCAATGATTTCATATTCGACGATTCCGATAGGTTTCGGAGAGGCAATGACTCGCCGCCAGCCACGTCCAGCATCTTCCATAACGGCCTCGCCTTGTGCACGTAGTTTTTCAGCCTCTTCTTTCGAGAAGAATCCACCTATTGGTTTTGTCGGATTGGAAAAGGCGGGGTCTTTGTCGTCCACCAATGTTTGCGTGATAATCGTTGCAACAGGTTTATTTATGCCTCGTTTGAGCAATTCTTCCCGCAATGCGTTTTGAATATCATATCCGATATAGCCTTGGCTCATCGCCACACAGGTGGCCATTGGAATGTAGTCTTCGGGGGTTTTTGCAGCCGCTTCCATTGCAAGGTTTATCATACCGACTTGCGGCCCATTACCATGGACAATAACAATTTCGTACCCTTCTTCAACGAGGTCAACAAGTGCTGATGCTGCATCTCGCACTGCCAACATTTGTTCTGCCAAATTATCGCCCAAGGCATTCCCACCCAAGGCTAACACAACTCTTTTTCCCATAATTTCAACCTTTCTTAAGACCGTGGGGCTCTGCCCCACACCCCGCTGGGGGCGCGCCCCCAGACCCGCTCGTTTGTTAATATTTTTTAAATTTTCGGTTTTTGTAGGGGCGGATATTATCCGCCCGTGCGGCTCGCGGGCGGATGGTATCCGTCCATACGTTATATCTCAAATTATGCCGTCAAAATTCTATAAAAAATTATTCAGGGCAGTCAAGGCTACGGCGTAGATTATTGCAATAACACAGGCGATAAAATCTCGCCTTGCGAAACGCATGATTTTCATTTTTGTACGGCCTACATCGCCACGGTAGCAACGGGCATCCATTGCCTGTGCTAATTCATCTGCACGGCGAAAAGCGGAGATAAATAGCGGGATAAGCAGCGGTAGCAGGCTTTTTGCACGTTTTACCAGCCCGCCTGTGTCAAAATCTGCCCCTCTTGCCATTTGTGCTTTCATTATTTTGTCCACTTCTTCCATTAGGGTTGGTATGAAACGCAGTGCTATCGTCATCATCATGGCTATTTCATGGACGGGTACTCTTATTTTCTTTAGCGGGCTTAAAAGACTCTCTATCGCATCCGTTAGCTGTATTGGCGTTGTCGTTAGGGTCATTACGGTGGATGCGGTAACTAACGTGATTAGTCTAAGACCAATTCGTGCGGCTTGTGAGACTCCTTCGGAAGTTATCCTAAAGATAAACCATTCCACGAGTACGTTTTCGCCAGGAGTTAGGAAAATGTTTAACGAGGCGGTAAAAACAAGTATGAAAAACATAGTCCTCAAACCTCGAAACATAAATTTTGGCGGCACTTTAGATAGTGCTATCACGCTTGCCAATGCCGAAATGGCGACTGCATAAGCTCCCCACTCATTTACCGTAAACAGCGTTACAATAAAAAACACCGTACCTCCCAGCTTAATACGTGGATCTAAGCTATGTATTATGGATGTTGCGGGATAATACTGCCCAATTACTATCTTTCTCATTGTTCCGCCCCTTTTTCCCTCTTTTCGCTCCGCTTTAAGCTGGTTAAAACCTCTGCGGCAGCGTCTACCGTGAAAATCCCCGATGGTATGTTAAAGCCGCAAGCTCGTAATTCGCTCATAAGTATTGCTATCGGCGGCGGGGCAAGCCCTGCAGCGGTTAGCTTTTCCGTATCCGAAAACACTTCCGCTGGAGTACCAGAGAAGAATATTTCGCCCGCCGACATTACCAAAATACGGTCTACTAATCGGGATATTTCCTCCATATTGTGCGAAACAAGGACTACAGTATTACCGACCGCCTTTTGCATCTTAGCAATTTGCGACAGAATGGCATCCCTTCCAGCGGGATCAAGCCCAGCGGTTGGCTCATCTAATATGAGAATATCGGGATGCATGGCTAAAACGCCCGCTATTGCCGCTCGCCGCCGCTGCCCTCCCGAGAGTTCGAACGGGGATTTATTGTACAGCTCCTCTGACAAACCGACCAATTGCAAGGCTTCTTTAGCCCGCAAAGCGACCTCATCGGGTTCAAGCCCCATATTCAAGGGGCCGAAACACACATCTTTGTAGATATTTACCTCAAATAACTGGTGTTCTGGGTATTGAAAAACCAATCCAACCCGTTGGCGTACGGATTTTAGCTTGGTTTTATCGGCATGGATATCCTCGTCGGCAAGCAAAATACGCCCGCCAGAGGGCTTTATTAGAGCGTTCAAATGTTGCACCAAAGTGCTTTTGCCAGAGCCTGTATGCCCTATAATGCCCACAAATTCATTCGCTTTAAGGGAAAAATTTATGTTCTTTATGGCGTGCCGTGCAAATGGTGTGCCGAAATCGTATACGTGGCTCAAGTTTTCTACTTCTAGTATCATGGCTTAAAATATGTGATAAATTCCTCAATCGTCAGTATATCATCGGGGAGTTCGATGTTATTGTTTCGCAACTGATGTGCCAATGCCGTAACGGCGGGTACGTCAAGTCCTAATTTTTTCATTCTGTCCACCTCTTTGAAAATATTGCGAGGGGTATCGTCCATGACGACCAAGCCCGCATCCATCACTATAACTCTATCGGTAAGTACCGCCTCTTCCATAAAATGCGTGATAAGAATTACCGTTATGCCCTGATTCCGATTAAGCTCCAAGACCGTCTGCATGACCTCTTTGCGGCCGCGCGGATCGAGCATTGCAGTGGGTTCATCTAAAATGATGCAATCGGGACGCATAGCAAGCACACCAGCAATAGCTATACGTTGCTTTTGCCCTCCCGAGAGCTGATGAGGTCCAACATCAGCGTATTTGCTCATGCCCACGCTAGAGAGTGCCCAGTCTACTCGCTGGCGTATTTCCGCCGAGGGTACGCCCAAATTTTCAGGGCCGAAAGCCACGTCCTCTTCCACTATAGTGGCTACCAGTTGGTTATCGGGATTTTGAAATACCATGCCCGAAGTTTGTCGGATTTGCCAGGTATTTTGAGCATTTTTCGTGTCCATGCCCTTAACCCACAGCGTACCTGCCGTAGGTAGCAAAAGTGCATTCAAATGCCTCGCTAAAGTAGATTTGCCGCTACCATTATGCCCCAGTATCGATACAAATTCGCCCTGCGTTATGCTGACATTTATATCGTTTAACGCCAGAGTTTTCTGCTCTTTTTTTTCGTCATGGCTAATATACTCAAAACTGAGGCTTTCGGTGTTAAAAATAATTTCCATGTTTCCTATTGTAGCACATGGAAATTATTTTGGCAACCTTTGATTTCTAAAAACCGTGGGGCTCTGCCCCACACCCCGCCAGGGCGCGCCCTGGACTGCACATTTTTTGGATTTTTATTGGGCTGAGTTTTAATATTTCAACTTGCTTATGACACTACCTAAAACTGTGGGACTCTGAGGCCATTCGCAACGCCTAAACATCGCTCTGGACTGCACATTTTTCGGTCTGTCTGCACAAACATTAAAAAAACATACAAAAAACACAATTTTGACACAATTCGGTGGTATAATGGTTTTATAACAGTTCACAAGGAGCTTTAAAAAAGGAGGAGATTTAGATGAAAAAATGTTTCATCATCGCTTTGGCAATGGCGGCAATCGTGGCATTTATGCCATTTGCAGTGCTAAATGTACAGGCGAACGAGGTAGATTTGGCGATCTTAGAGGAACGTATTCGCCAATTAGAGGAGTTGGAGGCTAGGATTTTTGGTCAAGATCAATTACCTGGCATGGTTCAGCAAACGCCTAATCTTTGGACACCACGTTTCGGTTCCTGGGAGGAAATGCAGCAATGGCGTATGGAAAACGGTTGGGGCGGCTGGTGCTGGAGAAATATCGATGGCACTTGGAGCGACACTTGGCAGGGTCCAGGCGGTTGCTGGCGCTTTAATCAGGGAAGCGGCTGGAATCAAGGCATGAGCGGCAATTTTAACAACACAGGTTGGAATCCAGGCATGGGCGGCCGCGGCATGATGGGCAGAATGTGGTAATTTCCACCGCCCGCTAAAAAAATTTAACCACAAATTGGCGATGTGTTCCGCACATCGCCAATTTGCTTGCATTAAAGCAGACGAAATTTTATTTAATTTTTCGCTTGACACTCCCAAAAAAATGTTGTAGAATAAATAAACAGATTAATGCAATCCCCGCAAGAGGCTAATTGCTAATTTAGATTTATAAAGATAGGAGCTGATACCCTTGAACCTCCCAACCCCCGAAAAAAACCTGCACGACATAATTTTGGATCATATAAACGACCTAGCCAAGATGGACGCACTAAAAAAAATATTAAACGAGGCAAGCGAATTGGATTTACTGGATGCACTCCATAGCCTGACGGGGGAATATCCTGGAATGGTTTATCGTCTCCTCGCCAAGGATAAAGCTCTGGATGTATTTGAGCAACTCGACACCGATTCCCAACAACTCCTGATACACGCCTTGACCGATCACGCTGCTATCGAAATAATCGAACATCTCCCACCCGATGACCGTGTACGACTCCTAGACGAATTACCAGCCAAAGTCGCTAAAAAAATGCTCGCCGCCCTTTCGCCCAACGAACGCTCTATGACGAACCTACTCATGGGCTACGAACCCGACACCGCTGGTCGCATTATGACCCCCGAATACGTCAATATCAAAAAGGAGCAGACCGCCGAAGAGGCACTCGAACGGGTCAAAATCGATGCACTCGAAAAAGAGACCATTTATACGCTCTACATTACCGACAGCACCCGCAAGCTAGAAGGCGTTATCTCGCTCCGAGACCTCATAATCGCCGAACCCACCGACAAAATCGAGGACATCATGGAAAAAATCACGACCACTGTATCCACCGACACCGATCAGGAGGAAGTAGCACACATCTTACAGAAAATGGACTGGCTGGCAATCCCTGTTGTAGACAGAGAATCCCGACTAGTCGGCATAATAACCTTCGACGACATTGCCCAAATAATCGAGGACGAGGCGACCGAGGACATCGAGATAATGGCAGCCTTGAATCCTTCCGAAACACCCTATCTAAAAACAGGCATTTTCCGCCAGGCCCGCAACCGCATCGTTTGGCTTATGTTCCTCATGCTTTCTGCCACATTTACGGGCTTTATAATCGCTGGTTTCGAAGAGACTCTAGAAGCCGCAATCGTTCTAGCCACTTTTATCCCCATGCTAATGGACACGGCAGGCAACGCAGGAGCTCAATCTGCCACTTTAGTTATCCGTGGAATGGCACTTGGAGATATACAATTCAAGGATCTCCTAGCTGTTCTATGGCGCGAGACACGAGTTTCGATCATTTGCGGCATAGCCTTAGCCACAGCCAATTTCGCCCGCATTTTCATATTCACAAACGGCGGAGACTATTTACTAGCTTTCACAGTATCGTTCGCTTTAATAGCAACTGTAATAATGGCAAAAACAGTGGGCTGTTTACTCCCTCTTTTCGCCAAAAAAATAAACGTAGACCCTGCCGTAATGGCAACCCCTCTAATAACAACAATAGTAGACGCTGCCGCTCTAATAATCTTCTTCACTTTCGCCACTCTAATTCTACACATTTAAGACCGTGGGACTCTGCCCCACACCCCGCAAGGGGCTCTGCCCCTTGACCCCGCCACTTTGAAAAGTGGACAAACTTTTAAATTTGTTTGGGTTTGAGGGGTACGATTGGTGGAATTGGCAAGAGATATGGACAAGTTTTGCCCAACGGCAAAAAATTTGAAGCGATTGGGTAGAATCGAGACCCATAAAAAACGAACGAGCGGGTCAAGGGGCGCGCCCCTTGCGGGGGTGTGGGGGCAGAGCCCCCACGGTTTTAATCTTTTGAAGGAGGTGTGTTTTGGAGAAGAGTTTTTATGAGATTGTGGTGGAGTGTTTGAGAGATGTTGGGTCTATGAATGTCCTTAAAGAAATTTTGAATGAAGCTAGTGAGTTGGAATTGCTGGATACTTTGCAGAAACTTTCGGAAGAACATCAAGGCATGGTCTATCGGCTGCTTGCTAAAGATAAAGCACTGGACGTTTTCGAACAGCTGGATACGGATTTTCAGCAACAGCTGATACGAGCCTTTACCGATAAAGCGGCGATTGAAATAATCGAACACCTGCCACCCGATGATAGAGTGAAATTGCTGGACGAACTGCCCGCCAAAGTCGCTAAAAAAATGCTCGCCGCACTTTCGCCCAACGAACGCTCCATGACAAACCTGCTCATGGGCTACGAACCCGATACCGCTGGCCGTATTATGACCCCCGAGTATGTCAATATTCAAAAAGGGCAAACCGCCGCCGAGGCACTCAAACGGGTCAAGATTGATGCACCGAATAAAGAGACCATTTATACGCTCTATATCACGGATAATACACGCAAACTCGAAGGCGTTATTTCGTTGCGAGACTTGCTTATTGCCGACCCAAATGTTAAAATAGAAGATATAATGGAAAAAATTACCGCAACCGTCGCAACCAACACCGATCAGGAGGAAGTCGCCCGCATTTTGCAAAAAATGGACTGGCTTGCTATCCCTGTTGTGGACAAGGAAAACCGCCTTGTGGGAATAATAACATTCGACGATATAGCTCAGATAATCGAGGACGAGGCGACCGAGGATATCGAGATAATGGGTGCTTTGAATCCTTCCGAAACACCCTATTTAAAAACGGGCATTTTCCGCCAGGCTCGTAACCGTATCGTTTGGTTGATGTTTCTCATGCTTTCTGCCACTTTCACGGGTCTTATTATAGCGGGTTTTGAAGAGTCTCTGGAAGCCGCAATCGTGCTTGCCACGTTCATACCCATGTTAATGGGTACGGCGGGCAATGCGGGTTCACAGGCTGCCACTCTTGTAATCCGCGGAATGGCACTTGGCGATATACAATTCAGCGATTTACTATCGGTACTTTGGCGAGAAATCCGCATTTCTGCCCTTTGCGGCATCGCACTAGCCGCCGCAAACTTTATCCGCATCATCTTCCTAACCAACGTGGGCGATTATCTCCTGGCTCTTACTGTCTCTCTAGCCCTAATCGCAACCGTAATAATGTCCAAAACAGTAGGCTGCTTACTCCCTCTTTTTGCCAAAAAAATAAACGTAGACCCTGCCGTAATGGCAACCCCTCTAATAACAACAATAGTAGACGCTGCCGCTCTAATAATCTTCTTCTCTTTCGCCACTTTAATCTTAAACATTTAAAACCGTGGGGCTCTGCCCCACACCCCGCTGGGGGCCAGCCCCCAGACCCCCGCCA
>WRKH01000258.1 GCA_009778175.1 Turicibacter sp. | reverse complement strand
ACTTGGTAAAAAACCTCCTAAAACGCAACCGCTCAATAACCGAAATCATTGAAGATACTGGGCTAACCCTGACTGAAATCAACCGACTAAAATCGGAGGGACGACTATGAACATTGTAACAGTTACTTACGATAAGGACGGAGCTAGGAAAATTTGGTACAGGGAACTTGCCATAAGGAAAGTATCACGCACCACAGAAAGGGCAATGACTAGACTAAAACGTAGCTAAAAGGGTTTGGCAGGAGGAAACACTAGACGAAGAATGCACCAATTTCGCTAAAAAAATAATAACATATAATAGACCCATCTAGGAAATTATAGACTGCACTGGGCTAACCTCGACTGAAATCAACCACCTAATCACCAAAAACTAACCTTTCACAAAACAACGAAAAAAGCCTACCCCTCAATCAGGTAGGCTTTTTAAATAACCCCACTACTCGCACGAACGTAGAATAGGGTCGCCTATAAAATTGCCAGACCCTGTAACACTACCAGATCTAATAGGAGGCAAACGAATCTCTCCAACTGGTGCAAATGTGTAATCTCTTAGGATAAACGCAAAAGCATAATGACCAGTTTGTGGATTAAAATCGACTGCTACATTCATAAAAGAATTCACTATATCTACGTGTTCGAGCAAGGTAGGTATGGATAAATCACCAGCATCGTACCAGTGCTGTATAAAATCTAATATAGCACCCCTACCACCGTAAGAAGTGTTATTTGTACGGAATAGAATTATATGTTCTTCGCCAGGAACTTCCACATATCCATCGAGCATATGCCACATTCTATTTTGATGGATATTTATGTGATGTTCGAAGGTCGACCCTGAAAATATAGGATTGGAATTAAATGCCGAAACCATCGCTTGGTCTGCATAGATAAAATCTCCCAAGACGAAATACCGCTGGGGAAACAGATGGTTATAATTAGTCGGTACATTTCCATGAATTCCCATAAAATCACTTAGAGTTTGGCGTAATTGCTCTGTATCAAGCGGAGAATTATCTTCAATACGAATAAAAGCCCGCTCTCCTCTTGTTAAAAATCCTATATCGTTATCTAAGTCTATTGCAAATTCAGGTCGAAATTCAAATCGAGGTCCACCACTACTCCAAGAAGCACGCCGTGCGTTGTGAGTTACTATGCCATTGCCATGATTAAATCGTTCTGTTCCGACGGGACTGTTGCTAAAACGAGGAGGTTCTTCTGTTGTTCTAAGAACTTGTCCCATACGTTCTGTAGGACTGAAAAAAATATACCAAACACTCCCAACATTACCAATACCGACATATTCATGGGTACGGCTCATCAACGAACCCCAATGTTCACTGGAATTTCTCCACCAATTTAACGCTCCTTGGGCGGAACCTCCCGAATGTCCAACACTAGGAGAACGAGCAGGTCGTTGAGTAAAGGGTTTCAGACTTTGAAATCTGTTAAATACCCTATTAGACGTACCATAAAAGGGGTGCTGGTGTCCTATAGCTCCAAATTGAGCCTGACTTTGTGCATGAAATCTTGCCGCTATGGAACTTAATTCATCTACACGCAGGGAATTAATGCCACTTGCCGCACGATGCTGATTGATAAGTTCTAACATCTCTAATTCGGCGGCAGTCATTCCACCCAATGCCCTATATTCCGCAATCCAAGCCTCGAACTCCTCCTGATACAATGCTCTGTTCGGAAGAGTAAAAGCACTACGCGCCTCCAAACTAAATACATTTGCAAGCATAGCTATCACAATGCAAATTAGTCCCATAAAAATTTTGTTTTTCATAATAATATTCTCCTTTATTTTCTAAAAAATTTGTGCAAGTGTTGGTGGGGGCGGATATGACTCCGCCCACTCAACCAATCTTTCTTTTGCGTTTATCAATTCTGCGGAAGCATGAGATTTTCCATGATTCTCACGCTTCTAGTGATTGGAAAAAACGCTTCCATACCGCTGTCAAATCCAAGTTGACCAACACCATTACCTCCCCAACCCCAAAGGCTACCGTCAGAACGGATTGCAAGAACGTGTCCACCGCCTACGGAAACGTCGATTACATCTTCCATAATTCTAACAGGGGTGATAACTGTACCTGAGGTATCGTCGCCGAATAATAGACCACGACCCCCCCAACCCCAAAGGCTACCATCGGAACGGATTGCCATAGTAATACCCCCACTAGAATCTGAAGAAATAGCAATAACATCTTCCATGATTTTTACTGGGACAGGATTTGCTGTACTTGTACCATCTCCGAGAGGATCCATACCAGCTCCGGTACCCCAACCCCAAAGACTACCATCAGAACGGATTATAAAAGTGTTTCTACTGTTGTTAAAAACGGCAACCACGTCATCCATAATTTTAGTAGGTTCTAGTATTCTAGAATGGGGATCAGCTCCAACAAATATGAGACCCCCCATTCCAGTAGTACTGTTACTAGGTAAAGGGGTAAATAAAGCCTCGTTGCCAAACCAACCATTACCCCAACCCCAAAGGCTGTTATCGGAACGGATTACAAAAGTTCGACCACCTGATGTCGAAACAGCAATCACATCATCCATGATCCATACAGGGGAATGTTGAGTTATTTCGCTACTGGCACCGCCCAGTTGGCCACGCCTATTAAATCCCCAGCCCCAAAGGCTGCCATCGGAGCGGATTACAAAATTTACATTACCACCGCTGTCTCGTGAAACTGCAACTACATCGTCCATGATTTTTGTCGGAGTGTGTAGGGTATCATCCCCACTCTGCCGACCCCACCTCCAAAGACTACCGTCCGAGCGGATTGCCATATTTTGGAGGTGAGATGCATGGACAGACACCACATCTTCCAAAATTTTTATGGGAGTACGCCGAGTTCTCGAAGTGCCATCACCTAAAGCTCCGTCAAAATTGGGACCCCAAGCCCACAGGCTGCCGTCTGCGCGTATCGCAAATGAACTACTAATTGCAGAAATTGTCGGCAATGCACCGTCTACCCTGTTTGCAGCTTTCGTGGTGGTTGCTGGCAATATCGCCGCCACCATTGCAGCTATTAGAAAAGCCGCTAAAAATTTGTTTTTCATGTTACATCTACCTTTCTTTTTATATGATTTTTATACCTGCCATCAAGGTCGTTGGTTTTAATAAAACGCCGCTTGAATACTGGCATCATCAAAACCTGCTGTTTTAAGGAATTTTTCATCAAAGCCAGCTTTTTTTAATCCCTTGATATGCTCTTTCGCCCAAATCTCATAAATGCCACATTGCTTTTTAAGTTCTATAAGTTCGGCGAAGTATTGCACAGCACCACCATTATCAGCATTTATCGTAAATCTAACATTGTCCGATATACCTGCTAATATTGGTAATTTTCCCACAACAAACGGCGAACTATCCTCTTTTAATTTTCCGTTTTCCTCTATAACCACTTCATATGGCTTAGGTGGCAAAATTTTTACTGCCATTTCAAGGGCATGAAGTTCCCAAAAATTTGTGTAGCGTCCTGCTAATCTATGTTTGGTTTCACTTATGGGAACAATAGCAATCTGCACTTCCTTGTCTAAAAAATTTTCTTCCAATTCTCGCATTTGTTCATTATCAATACGATTATTTGGATAAAAATTCTCCATGTGATGATAACATTCGACGTACAAACTCTCATCTATAGCGAATGTTTTGTTGTTAAATTCAATTTTTGGAGGGTCGTTTATTTTTAGCATAATTTGTATGCTCGTCCCCTTGAATTGTTCGCCGACTAGCCCCCTAAGCACTTCAAAAGTTACACCATTTTCATACACGTTGTCATGTAAATCTTCGCCACTTCTTTTTGTAATGCTCTTTATCACGCCGTTTGCAATAATCATAATCTTTCCTCCTTAAAATTTATTTTTAATTGTATAACAAAAAACACAAACCCTTACCTACTCCCTCAATGGGAAAAATAGGCTATTCGCTTGCGTTAATAATGTTTTTGATTTTTTTAGGTACGCAAATACAGCATAGCTTAAGCTACTGCTCTGCTCTCTAATTATAACATAGTTCGGCAACGCTTGTCAATTCCTTTCGGAAAAAAATTTTATATCTAAATTATTATTATACAGGGTGGATTTGAATTTGTCAAGAGGGCAGGGAAAAAATTTTCGTTTTTTATTCCCCCACCCCGCCAGCCACCTGCGTAACAACATCATGCGGCATCGGATTATTCCCATTATTCGTAACGAACGGCACAACAAACACCAAAATAGCTATTATTATCGGCGTTATAATCGCACCGATTATAAAATTCCGTAAGTTCTTGTACTCTCGCACTCGCTCCTGTTGAGCCTCAGTGTAGCGTTTTTCAGCCTCTTTGCGTTCCTCTCTGTAACACTTTTCGGCATCTTTGCGTTCTTCCCTATACCGTTCCTCGGCTTTCTCATACCGTCTTTCGGACTCTTTGCGGTCTTCTCTGTACCGCTCCAAATCCTCTCGCCGCCGCTCCTCCACATTTTCAACATACTCTCGAAAACTAACGGCATTCTCAACTTCCAAATTACTCCGCCTATACACCGTCTTCACACCAACACGCCCCTTTTGCAAAATTCACAATCCCTACTACCATTATACACAATCCCCCAAAAAACAACAACCTCGCCCCAAAGACTCCCATCTCCAAGGCGAGGTTGTTGCAATTCCCCCAACCACTCCAAAAAATCAACAAAAAATTTAAAGTTTGTCCACTTTTCAAAGTGGCGGGGGTGTGGGGGTTTGACGAAAAAGCCCCCACGGTTTTGACCTTACAGCCCCAACAGCCTGTCAAGCGCCGCTAAAACTTCCAGCAACTGCCCAACTGTCAACTGTTGCGTAGGATTGATGTCGGTCGGTACAATGCCAATCTGTACTGCAGCAGCCACCGCTGGCCGATACTGCGGCGATAAATTCGGTATCGCATTTATTGCGGCGAAATTTGTAATCTGTATCGACGAAATCCTCGTGTTCGTCTGGGCCTCGTAAACTAACATGATAAGTTGGAGAGCCGCCTGATTCGTTATCGGATTGTTCGCACCCGCCGCCTGTACATCTATGCCGTTCGCTCGTAACCATGGAACACTTGCCGCACCTCGTGGCGCTCCCATCATTCGTGCCACCGCATCTACTAACTGCCCACGTGTGGCTAACTGGTTAATCGCCATGCTGTCTCGACCGAAAAAGTCGTCCAATCCATGCCGTGCCACCACGCCTGTCGCTACCTGTCCGCCTTGCACCTGCTCCGCACCTTGGATTACCACTTCTCGCCCTGTAAATGCTACGA
The DNA here is from genome assembly GCA_009778175.1 of Turicibacter sp. Lineage (GTDB taxonomy): Bacteria > Bacillota > Clostridia > Lachnospirales > WQUN01 > WRKH01. The sequence goes on along the minus strand of WRKH01000258.1, from coordinate 6,910 downwards.
TTCCTGGCTGCTGTGTGAAAAATCCTCGGCTGTCCAATACCTCAATCGTTGGGACTGGTGTCCATAGATTGCTGCCTGGTACGGAATGAAATGCGTTGACGGCGGCGAGCGGCGAGGGCGGCGTATTTACCGCTATTGCTATGCCTCGGTCTAGGCGAGGTATGCCCACCTGCCGAGAATGTGTCGTGAGTTCTCTGAAATTCTCGTTTATCACTCGTGCAAGTGCCTGTCTTGCCACTACTTCCACGATACGGACTATTTCTCGTGAAATGTCGTCCGCCGCCATTGTCTCGTCTCGGACGGCGTTGCGTATGAATAATCGAGTCTCCTCATCGGTGGCTAGGTCGTCTATCCTGTCGATTAACGTGTTCTCCAAAGCACGTTCCCATGCCACTATGTTCGGCTGGGTCGCAATTAGATCGAAAGACACGTTGGCGACAAAGGTCATGGAATCGTCCCCCTCAATTTCAGGAGGATTGCTCCAATCCACATTAAACCGCACCATGTAATCATTGTAATCACTGCGTAAAATCAGGCGGCCAATGTCGATAACGGAGTCGTTCTCGTTTAAGTCGATGGAGCGTGCTGGTATCATTACCTGCATATTGCCAGCTGGGTTTGTGATGATAAAAGAAAGTTCGGCGTTCCAAGCCTGCAAAAATGCCCCAATGGGTAAATGGTAGGTCGTCTGCTGAGTATTCTCGAAAGGCAAAATGATATGCCCCCCTCGAGCCTCGGCAACTACATTGTTAAACATTCCAACACGATGGATAATGTGGTAAGCCTGGGCATCGTACCGAATTTCCCAGAAAGGACGGCGCAAGAGTTCTTCAAGGCGGCGGCGTAAGTCTTCGAGCCAGTTCTCCTCGCGCCTGTCGTAGTCGTCCTCATCTTCGTCTCGGTCGGCGAGCCAAGTTCCCTCATTTGACCACATGGAAACGCTCAAACGATCGCCATTCTCGTCCAATTCCACCATACGCACACGAACGCTGTGCAGGCGGCCTTGTTCGATACCAGCCGTAATATGATAGAGAAAGCGAGTCCAACCACTTTCAGAGCCCACGCCCGCATATTGCCGCAAGAACGGCTCTCTCATCCGTACAGGCTCTTGCCATGCTGCATCGTCTACCCTAATTTGGTATTCGAGAATGATGGAATTGCCCAACAGTTGATTGAGTGCCTCTGGCGAGAACATTATGGGGGCTTCAAAGCTAATCATTACTTCGGTCTGGCGGTCGTAAATGCGTTCGGGCCCAGTCTCAACGATGAGATCGCGCGGTGCACCAGCGATTGTCGTTGTTACGGACACGTTTGACCATACGGAATAAGTCTGTATCGTACCGCTCGGTCCCTCCACCGTGCGGCGTGTGCGTACATAGTAGAAATAGACAGTATTTGAACGGAGGGAATCGTCCCTAATCATAACGGGATCAAGCCCTGCAATCGGCTCGCTCTCGATGTTTGTGAGTAGGTTCATGTCTGGTGCTGTCGGACGGCCTTGCAGGCCTTCTAATCCTGTTGCAGGCCCGTCCTCGGTGGCTATCGTTTGGAACGACACAATGTATAAATGCTCCGTGAGTGCATTCCACACCTGCGTAATCGGTACTCGATTATTTAACAGGGCAGTCAACTGCTCCGTGTCGGAGGACATCTGATTGTCTCGTATGCGGATAATCTCATATTCCAAGGACTCTGTATAGCCCTCTTCCACAAGGCGTTCTGGCAGTCCGATCGGCGAAATCCTATTCCAGTAAATAGTGGCAGTATTGAGACCAGTCGCCTCTGCCAATACATTCACATCAGGTGCCATCGGATCCAGTTCCAAACCGTCTGGAATATCCCGATCGTCAGGGACGGTAATCCCCTCCAAATTGGATAGGAACGAGGCCTCCACAATCTCCAATATAAAGCCATCGTCCGTTTCTATCGGCGGATTGGGAATTTGCGTGAGAATAATGTCAACATAGACGAAATACTGTTCGTTGCGATCCAAGCCATCCAGTCTAAATCCCAATTCCAAAATTTGTAAATCCAGCGCCGGGCCCGAGATGGTCTCCCATAAATCAGGAGCCATACGCAAGCCTGTAACGGCGACTATTGCGTTGCTTCGCAGGGCATCTCGTGGGTTCGCATGACCCGTCATATTAACCGCATTGTCGTTGGTTGGGGAGAAAAATAATTCGGTTGGGTCAACGGCTGTGCCAGCGACCAAGTCATTTGCATTTAGCACCACGTCCGCCAGCTGTCGCCGCATAAGATGCCGATTTTCGGGATCCGCATTGTTTGTCGCTGGGAACGTCTCGCGCATTCTCGTCTCGTCCTGCGAGATGTACAGGGTCATTTCCAACTCAAATTGACTTAGCGGATTCGCCAGCAGCCCATAAGAAAGCAGGAAATATTCCCGAATTTGCGGCATATGCACTTCCCAAAGGGCATCGAACGAAACTCTATCATGTTCGTCGCCCAAAGCGGCACTAAGAGCCACCTCGTTGACCGCTTGCAGATTCTGCGGCGGCGGAATTTCCTCGTTTTCAAATTCACTTAGCGTAAAACTGTCGTATTCCGAAGACGGCGTATCGAAGTCGTCATTGTCGCCCACCTGTATCGGTCGTACGCTTAGGAAGTAGATGCTAGGGAAATTCAGTCCAGTCGGCGGTGTTACAGGCTGTGGCATGGGGAAAGTTATGTGCCTGGTGTCAACCTCCATTTGGATTTGTGCCATATGTTCATAGACAGGGCTAAATAGTAGCTCTGTTGGTTCGGTGGTGAGTAGCCTCATTCCGTCGATTTCGTGAGTGTAGGTGAAGTTGCCAGCAGCGTCTTCTTCCACAAGGTGGTAAGTAACGGTAATGGCAGGAGGAGTAACTGCTGGGGGAGTAGTAGCCGAACCCTGCGTTAATCTTGCACGCACAAGGGCAAAACGCTCGGTTGCGAGTTCGTACGGATTCAAAGACCAGCCGATTTCATAGTAGATGTCCAAGTTGCCGTCATCGTCAGCCATGGTGCGGAACATATGTTGTTCGATTAAGGCTCGTGTGCCTACGTCCCACATCATTGTAAGGTCGGCAATACCAGAGATTTGCGGACGGTTCATGTCGCCCTCTTGCGGTAGGTGGCTGTTTAGGTTGACGGAGAAGAATTGGGAGGTGCGTAGGTTGATGTCGTCTTCGCTGCCTAGGAAAAATAACCCCTGCGAACGAACAGGCCAAGTACCAGCTCGTACTTCGTTCAATTCCGCCTCGGAAAATTCATCACCTGGACGGAAAAACACCTGAACAAAACGTGCCACGGTTAGCGGGTCGTCTCGGAGCGGTATCGGCGGTATCACTGCCCCAGCCTCGACAAAATGCGTTCGAGATAGGATTGCACCTGCCGCTACTTGCGGTAAGAGTGATTCAAATACAACATACTCGCCGTTTAGATGGTAGGGTTGCGGAATGATTACGTGATAGATGCCGTTTATTATCGTGATTTCATAGTTGAGGAGTGTAAATGCACCAAAACGTAAATCGTTCGGCTGGGCTCGGTTAAGACTAGTTGGTCGTAACGATGCCACTAATCGTGATTCGTTGCCCACAGCATCTCTATCCTCCAAAACAACAAAAGACGATGGGTCATACATCAAATTGGGCAAAAAAACCGTGCCATCTAAGACCGTTGGGTCGATTACTAGAATTTCCATATCAACCACATCGTTGGTAACGGTTATACCGCCCACTGCAGAGCCGCCAAAACCTGGGCTGCCTGTAATCATGTTCGCATTCCGAATGATAATTCCAGGAGAAATGGTCGCCGTTGGCGTTGCCGTGTACAGGTCGAAATTCGTTATTGCAAACGACTGACCAACTGGATTACTATCAAAACTTACAGCAGCCCTAAGTTCAGGTGGCTGGGGATTACCGACTAACGGCGTACCCAAACTATCCGAACCAGTAGGCAAGGGCAGGAATTGCGGCACTTGGAAAGTAACGGAAAAGCCCAGCGCCTCGTCATTTTGGGCAGGCCAACGTCCTAGTTCCTCGTCTTCGTTAGCACTACGCACATTACTAGTGGCAGGATAATTCAGATGAGGGAGCGGCCGACGGTTTATGTGGTCAAATCGCTCGGCAAGTCGGTCATGGTCGTTGTTTGTTAGTCCAAAATCGCCGTCCATGGGTGCATTGGCAAAAGGAATTACATTTATGCCATTTATGCCTGTATTTACCAAAACCCCTCGTTGGCTTTCGAGAACAGTAGGATTTTCAAAATTCAACTCTCGCAAAACGATGTCGAAGATAAAGCCAGGTGCGAAATGGTCGGCTGCAAAGTGGAAAGTGCCGTCCGAGTCGAACATGATGTGATAGGTCGTCCCACGATATTGGAAAGAAAAACCCCTATTGCCCGAAACTTCAAATTGCGGTGGGCGACTCGGCTGATAGGAATGATGAACCCAGGGATTCCAGCCCCAGGCTCGCCAAGCGGCAATCGGCCAAGTTATGCCGTCCACCGTCCATTCTGGCCACAGCTGATTCGTCCCCAAGTTAATATTCCAGTTCGCTGGATCCCAAGGATCTATCGGAGAGAGTGGCGATGGGTCAAACTCGGGTTGCCATGGATTGAGAAGGTCTGGATTGTTGAAAAGCCAAGCCGTAGGCGGCCAAGCTGGTGGCCATGGAGCTGCCACCCACCATTGATTTTCCCAAGGACCGTTTACCACGTCCCAATTATCAGGAATTGGCGTTCCTGGTGCTGGTGGGAAAAAGCCATAGAGAGCGTTATTCCACCAAGTTGGTTCATCTGGTGGATCCGTCCAAGTAGGCGGCGGCATTTCGGTGGGCGGTGGATTTGGATTTAGCACTACCTGTTCCGTTGCAATAACTCTGTATGCACCGACTTCATTGGGTCTGTCGGTACGATTGACGTACTCTGTAATGTTGATAAAGTCGCTAACGGCAGGTGCTAAGTGTACCGCAAACTGTGTGGTGGGCAAATGAGCACCACCATCATCTAGCGTTACTAGCGCAACATTATTATCCACGCTAATACGTAAACTAACCTCGTTGCCGTTTGGGAGCATATATCGCAAATCATACTCGCCAAAATTCTCGAGTTGAAAAGTCAGATACACCTGTTGATTGACATCGCCAGCGGTAGCACCTGCAATAGGGACAGGTCTTGGCGAGGAGTTAATTATTCCTGTAGCCATGCCCCCTAGCAGGTCGCCTACGACGTTAATCTCAAGAGCATCTGCCGACACCTCCGTCCGCCAAGCGAATGGCAACACAACATTAAACAGCATGATAACAGCCAAGATTAGGCTAGTTCTGCGCTTCGTATTAACTGATTTCATTAATCAGCCTCCTTTGTTGGATTTGGCAACAGCGTTCGTTGCCATGGTTTTATTATAGCATAGTTTTTGGGGGAGTGTAAAGGACGGATTTTTATCCGCCCCTTTGTAGTAGAAAAACTATTTGCGTTGATTTGTTATGGCTTGTTTCGCTAGCTCATCACAGCGTTCATTTTCAGGAGTGTTAGCGTGTCCCTTTACCCAAAAAAATTTAGTCGGGTTTTTTTCCAGCAAGGCGAGTAATTCCTCCCATAAATCGGGATTTAATGCCTTGTCTTTTTTGTTTCGCATCCAGTCATTGTCCCGCCAGCGTAATGCCCAGCCCTTTTCTATAGCATCGACAACATATCGAGAGTCGGAATACAAATCGACCTTGCAAGGCTCTTTTAAAGCCTCCAAAGCCTTTATGACCGCCATTATTTCCATACGATTATTGGTCGTATCCGCATATCCGCCCGAAATCTCTTTTCGATGCAGTTTGTCGCCATTTTTGTATATAAGCACTGCACCGTAGCCTCCAGGGCCAGGATTAACCGAGCAAGCACCGTCCGTGTATATTGTAACTTTTTTCATAGTCTATAAAATCCCACCTTATCAAGAATCGGTGTTACAGGTCTTTTCACATAGGGCATTATCTTGCCTATAGCAAGTGCCGATATTATCGTACCCTCTCGAACTCCGTGAAATTCGTCCGCTAGTGCAAACAACAGTATCACAGCCGCAATCACGAGCGAGCTATCGAGCATGACTTTTATTATGTGAAACTGAGCGTTTTTCAGCTTACTCACTATGGCGAGGACAAGCCCTTCGGGCGGCAACGGAACGAGCTTAGTTTCAAGATAGATTACAAGCCCCAGTGCTATGCAAAGAATCCCCATAACCAGCAATGCCAGCTGTCCAAAATAAGTAGGCAAACTAAAATCGCCCACCACAAATCTAGCCAAATCTACAAAGACTCCAAATATGGTTGAAAATATGATTTGTGCCAAATTTATCCATTTGAACTCTCTGCGTAGCAAGACAATTTGCAAAAGTATGCAGATTATAAAGAATATCGTTACGCACATACCCAAATTCAAGTCAAACACCAGGCTAACGGCATAGGGCAGCGAATTCACAGGGGAAACCCCCAAATCAGAATTTATCGTAAACACCACACCAAACGCCAAAACCAAAAGCCCAATCACATAGACAACAACTCTAAAAAAAATCCTTTTCATAATCAAAACCCTTTAAAACCTTGGGGCTCTGCCCCACACCTGGCACCAGACCGTCTGGCCGCTGGGGGCGCGCCCCCAGACCCGCTCGTTTTTTACATTTTTGTGTTAGCTCACTTTGTTATATTATGCTATTTTGTGGCGGTTGTCAAGTGCGGTTAAAAATAAAAAATCGAGTAATTTGATGGGGCGGATAATATCCCGCTATCCTTAACTTAAACGGTTTGTAGGGAACGGGCGGCTATTTCGATCGCCCGCTTATCCGTTCCAAAATGCACACCCACCCACTCCTCTTACCAAATAAATCCAAAAAATACAAAAATTTAAAGTTTGTCCACTTTTCAAAGTGGCGGGGGTCTGGGGGCTG
>WRKH01000257.1 GCA_009778175.1 Turicibacter sp. | reverse complement strand
TCTATGTTTAGATTGGTTAGCTTCATTTTTTACCTCTTTTTTATTTTTTATTGAGGTGGGGGTTATGTTAGTGCTTATGGGGCAGAGCCCCCACGGTCTTAATCTTTTGTCAGTTCGATTTCTAGTCCGTCCCTTGCGAAAAGAAATTGTTTGCCGCGAGCGGTTGCTAAAGCTTCTAAATGTTCGATTGTGGAATCTTCGTATTCGTAGCTGAAATGAGTGAACATTATCCTTTTGCAGTTCGAATCTTTTGCTAATTTGAACCCGTCCTCTATCGTGGAATGTCCCCAACCTACCTTGCTAACCTTGTATTCCTCAGGGGTGTATGCAGCATCAAAAACCACTAAATCAGCAACATTGCAGTAATCTGCTAATTGTGAGTATCGTTCGGCATCTAATAATGCCACCTCGTTATCGAGAAGATAAACTAAGGTAGAAGTGCCGTCTGTTATGGAGAAAGATGTGGCACTGTCCTGATGTTCCGCCTCGAAGGGGAATATGTTGAAATTGCCTATGCTAAAAGGGACTTGAGGGATAATTTCAGTACATTCTACGTTGGAAAAACCCTTTATCGAAAGCGGCCAACGAGGATGCGTGAATGGTAAAAAAATTTGCTCCTTTATCGAGAGACTCTCGTCCCGGTTGGCAGTGTAAATATGAATCTTCGAACCTTTCTCCCAAATACGGCTAAAACAAGTAAGCCCGATTGTGTGATCTAAATGTAAATGGCTCAGCAAAATGTTAAAATTCATAGGTTCACTTGGCATTTCAAAGTCTAATTTGTTAATACCAGTCCCAGCATCGATTATCAGGGTTTGATTGCCCGATTGTAAGGCTATGCAGGAGGTGTTTCCGCCGTATTTTGAGGCAGGCGTTCTGCTAAACGAGAGCGAACCTCGGCAACCATATACTTTAACTTTCATGTAACCACCCCTTTCCAAATTTGACTTTCGGCGAAAAGCTCCAATATTTCGCCGTTTATCTTGCCTTCTCTTGCAAATCCACGCAGTATCTCTATTGCGTTATCTGTAGACGTTCCCTTTCTGTATGGCCGATCCAAAGAGGTAAGCGCCTCAAATATGTCGATTATGGTAATTATACAGGTTTCGATATCAATCTCATCACCTTTTAATCCCTGCGGATAACCCGTACCATTTAGGAACTCGTGATGATTTTTTGCCCATTTTGGGATGACGACGTAATTTTTCAAGAAAGTTACCTGATCCAGTATGCGAGAAGTTATGTTTATGTGGTTTCGCATAATTGCCCATTCTTTCGGGGTCAAATTGCCGCGGCGAATATTTATCGCCTCCAACTCCGCCTCTGTGATTAGCGGGGTCTTGTTGCCCGAAACCTCTAACTCGATAGCTGCCACTTCTTGAATTTTCGCAAATTCCTCGTCCGTTATGATGTCAGATTCCGAAATACGTTTTATCGTCTCGAAAGCGTATTCTATTGCACTTGTCATCTTTGTGTACTCCGCCGTCGAAATTAAATTAGTAAGCCGTTCAATCTGCAAGCGGCATTTTTTTATCTCAAAACGGTTGGAGATATTTCCCATCTGCACGTCTGACAGCTTATTGTGCTTGTCCAAAATATCGGTGGGGATTGCCAGCTTACCAATATCATGCAACAGTGCCGCAATGCCAATCCGTTCGATATGGTCGTCGTCAAAATATAATTTATGCCCCGCTCCGAAACGGTCTGAAAGGTACTTTGCGAAGGCTCGGCAATATTTCGACACATTTTGGGTGTGGAATTTCGTGGTATGCGATCGTTCATCAACCGCTTGTGTCATTGCCGCTGCAAAAGAGAGAAACACGCCGTGCATCTCCTTTCGGTGCATTAAATTTGTTAGGGTGTTGGCGGCTATCGTGGAAAGCCCTGCGATAAATGGCGTGTATACTTCACTGTATGTAATAGGTTCGTTGTTGGTTGGGTTGGTAGCATTCAGCAGCTGTATAACACCAAGCACCTCGCCATCAGTCCCCGAAAGCGGTATAACTAGCATGGAACGGGTATTGTAGCCCGTTCGCTTATCGTATTCCTTCGTTCCTGCGAAAAGAAAGCGTTCATCGCTATACACGTCCTCGACTATAACGGCTTCATTCTTGACGGCGCAATAGGCGCTTACATTGTTTATACTGTTCTCGTTCAGCTGTATGGGCGGCAAATCAATCTCCTCATTTTCAGCCGATTTGAAAAGGTTCAAGGTCTTGTTTTTGAATATGTGAAAAACCAGTTCGTTATCCTTCACGATATACAATGTACCTGCATCGGAATACGTAATGTCAATCATTTTGTTAAGGACAGTATTCAACAAAGCCATATAATCCGTCTGGCTATTAAACGCAATGACCACCTCTATAAGGTTGTTCGGATCGCTCAACGGACTAAGTATAGCCTTTTTCCTCCCTTTACGTTTTGGTGCTTCCTTTACAATCTCCTGTGCTTTTTGAGCCATCTAAAATATCTCTCCTTAAAGACCGTGGGGCTCTGGTTGCTCCGCAAATGCCTAAACGGTGTCCACGGGACACCAGGCACCCCCACACCTCGCTGGGGGCGTGCTCCCAGACCCGCACTTTTATTTTGCTTGGGCTTTGTCGATGTTATGTATTGGGTCAAATTTTTTGAAAAGCCAGACGTTCAGCCCCTGTTGCTATGTGAATTATCCCGCAATATGTGTAACCTAGCCTATCCAGTAAATCTATCATGGTTTTATTGTCCCTGTGTGTGTCTATCCTTATGTTGTGAATTTGTTCAAAACACCAGTTAAATACCAAAGCACCCACATTTTTTGCCGCATTGTCCGAAACTCTAGCGATACGGTGTATCACGCCGTAAGGGTTGTTATTTAGCCAATTTCCCTGTATGGTAGCATATGTAGGCTCTGTTTCAATGGCAAAATAAAAAGTGGCTAAAATAGCGGAATTTTCCACACATACAAAGCTGGTCTGTCGCCGTATATCCGCTTCTATCATGGACTGGGCTGGGTAATTTTCGCTCCACTGGTCGGGATTCCCCGAACTTGCCATATACTCTCGAGCCTCACTAAATATCTGCATGATTTGCGGAATATCCGCTACCGCCGCATTACGAATTTCCATTTTTCGCTCCCAACCTGCTCCCAACTTGCTCCCAATTTGCCTGTTTTCGTTTGAGATTATATTATAGCATATCTTTTTTGGTGTTGCAAGGGAAAATTTTTGTCGGGTGATTTTTCCGATTTTTAATGCACCATTTCGGGGCTTCAAGCTATTATAAAAAATGATTCGCTTTTTTAAATCGGTTGTGGTAGAATTAATGAAAACAGCAAAGGAGCGAAAAACATGGAAACCTTTAATATAGTGAAGCGCGGGTACAGTCCGCAGGAGGTCGATGAGTACATACAGACCTTGGAGCGGGTAATAAAAAGCTACAAAGACAAAGATAACGCAATAAAAAACGCTATAATAAGTGCACAAGTCGCCGCCGACAACATAATAAAAACCGCAAAACAAGAGGTAAAGGAATACAAGACTCAGGTTTTTAACCAAATGAAAATCATCTACGATACCATTGAGCAACAGCGTGTGCAGATAGATACTTTTCAATCCGATTACAACAAGCTCGTGCAAAAGCACTTGAAACCCATTGAAAATTCCGAAATGTCAGCTGTTTACGGGCATATTGAATCTTTGGAACGCAAATTACAGGAATTAAGCCGCTCTATAAAGGAAAACGAACTGTAAAAGAAGATGAACTTAGGGATAGATGGATGGACGGCAGAGAAGAAAGGCAGGGAAGAAGAAATCGAAACCGCCCTTGAGATGCTAAGCGATGGCGTAAAGCATGAAAAAATAGCACGATACGTTAAGCGTTCCGTTCAATGGGTGGAAAACTTACTTACAAAGGTTTGAGCCATGCCATTCTCTATATAGATAAAGGCAAAAAGGAGCTAAACATGAACCAAAACCATCCAATCAACAGCGGCCGCAAATACAAGGATACAGTTATCCGTATGCTATGCCAAAATCCACAAAGAGCCATCGAAGTATGCAATGCCGTTGAGGGCACAAATTACCCGCTAACCGCCCATGTGGAACACCACAACATAGAGGACAAACTGCTTGGCAGGTACGGCGATATAATTTGCACCATTGAAAAACGGCTGTTTTTGTTGTCGGAACATATGAGTACGTTAAATTTTAATATGCCGCTGAGGATATTGCAATACATCACAGACGTGATAGAACTGGCGTTTTTAATCAAAGCGAATTTGCACAGCAGCATTGAAGTGAAAATACCAACGCCAAAGATTTTCATGCTGTATAACGGCAGAAAGAAAAAAGAGTCGCTACCAAAAATCATGCGGCTGTCGGATGCATTTATCTTGCCTGACAACCAGCCCGCATTGGAGCTTATAGTAAAAATAATCGATATAAGTTACGGCAGCGGCAGCGAGGTACTGGCAAAAAGCCCGACATTGGACGGGTATGCTTATTTTATACATTTGATAGAAAGTGGCATAAAAGCGGGCATTGGCAGAGACAAAGCCATAGCAACTGCATTGGAAAAATGCATTAAAGAGGATATACTTGCCGATTTTTTATCGGAGAATTATGGAGGGTTGATTGATATGTTGGGGTATGAGTATACGGTTGAAGATGAACTTAGAGGTAGATGGATGGATGGCAGGGAAGAAGGCAGAGAAAAAGGCAGAGAAGAAGGCAGAGAAGAAGAAAAAATCGAAACCGCCTTGAAAATGCTTGAAATTGGCATGAGTCTTGATATAATCGCAAAATGCGTCGGTCGTTCGGTTCGGTGGGTGGAAAAACTGTTAATCAAAAAACCGTAGAGAGGATTTTGATGATGTTAGGATATGAGTATACGGTTGAAGATGAACTTAGAGGCAGATGGATGGACGGCAGGGAAGAAGGCATGGAAAGAGGCATGAAAAAAGGCAGAGAAGAAGAAAAAATCGAAACCGCCTTAAAAATGCTTGAAATTGGCATGAGTCTTGATATAATCGCAAAATGCGTCGGTCGTTCGGTTCGGTGGGTGGAAAAACTGCTAATCAAAAAACCGCAGAAAGGACTTTAATGATGCCAGGATATGAATGGTTGAAGATGAAGTGGATGGGCGACAGAATTGAAACCATTAAAATCAACAAAAAGGGCAGATAAAAAATCTGCCCTTTTTGAATCGATAAACCCTACCTTATATCCAAAACCAAAACATCCAACATCATCATCAAATCCCCCATAGTCAGCACCTCATTAGGGCGAGCATTAACATTAAAAAACCCTAACTCCGCCGCCTTCGTTATAGCCAACTGATTAGCTGGATTAACCAACGCCAAATCCGCTATGGGTAACTGTGCCGAAGGCCGTACCGTACGCCCAGTCCGCCGCTCGTACAACGTAACCAACGCCGCCATCGCCGACTCTCTGGACACAGGATTCCCTGTAAGCAATAACCCAGCCCTCGTCAACGACTGCGTATCCGCCGCACTTAACGGACTACGGATATTCACCTGATGCCTGTCATTCGCCACCGCCAATACCAAATTGTTAAACACCGTGTTCCCCACATTTTCGTTGGGGTCGAAGATAAACATATCTGGCATCGCAATGCTGGAATTTACTCGCAAAAACGCATCATGCGAGGGGTGCAATGGCTGCGGCGTGGGTGCCGCCTCCCTTGCCAATACCGCAAAACTGCCAGCGGCGTTCGCATTAAATACCATCTCGCCCGTTATCGGCGAATGTGTCGCTGGCAAACGCTCCCAACCGTTCGTCCAAATCGTGTTCGTGTACAAGCCCAAATGCTGCTCCATGAACAACGCTTGCCCTGCTGGCGAGAACGACAGCTGTATCGGTATGGCGAAATTCTCGAAATTCAACCGCCGTGTGGGAGTGCTTAATTCCGCAGAAATCCGACGTGGCGTGGAGGCAAAAGTCGTTGCCGCCGAGGGTTGCACAGCCGTATCCGAAAAAACCGACAACCTCGCCGCCGTGTCCGCACCCATGTCCGAAATTGCTCGCATTTCAGCCGTGTTTAACGCACCTGGCGTGAATCGCACTCGTACATCGTCGATTGTCAACTCCAAAGCAATGTCTCGCTCGTCAAAGGCGTTCAAAATCGAAAATGGCATCTCCACGATGGCGTTCGCCACAGGGATGTTATTGTAGGTTGACATATCCAAACTGTACGTAAACACTCGTTGTTGCACCAATCGAGAGATAAAACGCTGGTCGGCGTTCTGATCGCGTGCACCTGTCTGGTCGATTTGATTACTGCGGAAACGGAATGTCAACGTGTTCGTGTCAGGGTCGAAAATGAGTTCCCAATCCCTATCAGGCACAGGGAAAACTTCGGGATCAACGCCGTCATACTCCTCGTCCGTGGTGTCCGTCCAGAATACAAACGGCCCAGCCCAAACCGACTCCGCTCGGCGCATCTGATTCGGTGCGTCTGGCATGGGGTCGATACTCGGCACAATTATTTCTATGAAATCCAAGAAATCAGGGTTGTCGGCGATGTGCATCCGATAGCTGTACGCTCGCACGATACCACGAGGCCCGTCGCCACGAGTTACCGTCAGAATCGTCTGTATCCGCACATAATACGGCCGTGCTGGCATCAATTCCTCAATCATTACCATGTAAGTGGACGTGATGCCCAAAGCATCCAACCAAGAAGCCGTGCCGTTCGTTACGGTCGCTCCGTCTTGCGGTGGGCCTGGCTCTGGATTATTCAAATCCGCAAAGATACGCATCCATTCCAAGATAAGCTGGTCTGGCTCGTCATGCGAAATTTCCGTGTTATTCTCGGCATTGTAAGTCTGCAAACTGGTGTTGGAAGCCCTCGCAACCGCACGTGGCGGCTCTGGCGGCGTAATGTCCAACGTCTGCTCGCTGACTGGGTTCGACCATACGGAAGTCCGCCCCTGCTCGTTTACGGTACGTATCCAAAAATGATAGAGCGTGGAGGGGAAAAGTCCGTCCACCGTAAAGTAGATAAAGCCGTTCTGCACTCGCCCCTCTTCTCGAATAAGCTCCATGGGAATGGGATTTCCGCCGCTTGCCCCAGTGGGCGTGTCAGGGTAATCCGTCAGGAGTTCCGAGAAAAAGAGCTCGTAGTTAAATTCCATCGTGCCGTTCCAACGCAGAGTGATGGACGTGTCGGTGGTCTCTTCTCGAACGACTTCCAACAGCGGCACGGTTGGGTCGATGTCAAGCGGCGGCCGTTGTGTTATCGTTGTGCCTGTCGTGAAAGTGGGATAATGGGCAGGATAACGCTCATTCGCCAGCACGTTCACAGGGCGGAAAAATATTACATACGAGGTGTTGGGCTGCATTGCCCCCATTGTGTTGTGGGACTGTGTAACCTCAAATTCTCGGAAATTCTCGTTTGCCGATTCCGTACCCTGTCCGATGTTCGTCCATAACGCTCCGTCCCTGGTGTTTATCAGCTCGGCGTAAGCGTCGTACGGATCGCCTATCGTGTTTACGGTTTCGGACATTATTTCGTATTCCACAACGTGAATTTCATAATGGCTAGGCACAACTCGCATACGGCGCACAACAACGCCAGCCAAGCCCTGCCCCTCAATGCCCAGCGTTGCGGCAACTCGCAAAGCCACGTCCGTGGTCGAGAGCAAGATGGGGAAATTTTCCAAATCCCAAAGCCGCACAGCACCGTCCAGATTCGCCGCGCGCCGCCCATAAACTAGGTTATTTTGGGCATCTCTGGCGATTGTGTCATGCCAGCTGTCGGTCTCGGCATCGTAAATTTCAAACCATTCCAAATTCCATTGTATTGCGATGGAATTGTCGGTGATTTGCCGCACGCCGTCCACTTCCAGCACACGCACAGGCACCATTTGCGGAATCAAATCCAAAGGCCCAAGCGGTGGGATAAAATGCGAGCCGTACGAGGCTTGCGAGCGATTGGCTTCGGTCGCCGCCGTGCGGTACGCTACTATTCTGATGTAGTAAATGCGGTTGTCCTGCAAGGGCAGCCGTTGCCCAGCGGCGTTGACATAGTGGGTAAACGTGTCGGTGTAAAACCATTCACGTTCGCCTGGGATGCCTGTTATGCTCTCGGCATCCATTTCCGCCGCCACTAGGTTCTGCCCTAAAATACGTTCGGCATAGGGCAGGTTGCCGTCCAGATTTTGCATATCGTCGGTGATGTAGACGTAAAAGACGATGTCGCTGTCAACAACCATTCTGCCGCCAATGCCTTGGAAAGACTGCAAATGGTCGTCTTCTTCCCTAAACCAAGCCCTTGTGAACGCACGCCAAGTAATTTCCAAATGCAGCGGTGGGGCATCTGGGCTGGAAATGTTCCGAATCGTGGGGGCGTAGGGGTCGAAATCGTTGAAAATCAGGTTAAATTCCACCGCGTTTGTGAACATTCTAAATTCGGTGCCAGGCCCAGGGAGCGTGTTGCCGATTATCTCGACCATAAACCACGTGGGCGACTGTTCGGGTCGTGCCAGCAAGTGGTTCGAGGCGACTACACCAGGCCCAGCATCGGGCGGAATTGGCCCAGCGACTATGGAATGTTCTAGTGTTGCGTTTTGTGTAGTGGGTTCAAAATCCTCGTCAGGCTCTTCGGTCATCGACCAAATCCTGACCGTTGTAACACGAGTCAAAGCGGGATCGGGCATACCCCAAGTGAGGGTAATCCATTCCTGCCCCTCAGGGCGAATGGAGAGACCTGGTCGTAGGTAAAAGCCCTCTTCGATGAAGTCCCTGCCTGAGAAGGCGATGTTGAACAGCGTTGCACCAATTTGCACGGAGGGGCGCAAAGCGATGGATTCACCTGCAATAAGCGGCGTTATGCGTACATCATAGGGAGTGCCAGGTCGCAAGGATTGATGAACAAGTTCAAAACGCCATTGACTGCCAGCAGTAAGGGTTTCCAAGCCGACCGTGGTGGGCGTTACAGTCGTGCCAGTCTGCCAGTTGCCGCCAGATGGGCGGAATTCGATTTGGTAGCCTGAGAAGACTTGTTGGTTGTCGAAGAGTGGGTTGTCCCAAGTGATGAGGATGCCGCCCATGTCGCCAGGTTCTAGGGTGATATTTAGGTCGGTCATGTATAAGACTTGAGTCATATCGCCGTCGGCTGGGCGCATAAGTTGTGGTGGCGGCGGAATGGGTTGAGCTGGTGGTGGCGGTGGTGGGAAATGATGCCAATGCCACGGCACCGTTCGGAAAGCAATAATGCTACCAGACGGAAGCGGCCCATTAAAAGACCATGAACCAGCAAGGACTGGAACATTCCTTTGACTCCGTACAGGACCAGTCGTTAAAAACGCCTCACCTTGAGAGGCGTTACGCCATTCAATGTCAGCGCCCTCTGGCTGATGCGGACCTGGGCCTGGCGGAGTTGCAAGTCCAGGCGTTTGTGTTGGGTCTGCAAAAGTAACATCCCAGTTCCAGAACAAGTTAAACTGGTAATTACCATGCAGAGGGGTGGTCGGTACGGTATTGTTTAAGATTCCTCCAGGCGTATTTACCCCTACTGGTGTTTGCGGATTCGCAAACAGTTGTATCGGCGTACCGATAGTTGTGATTATCGCCAAAGTCAGGGCGATAATGGATTTTATGTGTTTTTTCAAGGGAACTCCTCCTTAATTTTTACTCCACATCTAACATTATAACAGATTTTTTGAAGATTGCAAAAAATATTTAAAACCGTGGGGGCTCTGCCCCCACACCCCCGCAAGGGGCTAGCCCCTTGACCCCAATTTTCGTTTTACTTGGCTCGTGGATTACGTTAATCGTTACAGAATTTACAGCGGTTGTGGGCAGTGCGTATCCCCAATAATTGCTATAAATTTGCAACAGCATATTTGGAAAGCCATGAGCCAAAAAATAACGAACGACGGGGGTCAAGGGGGCTAGCCCCCTTGCGGGGTGTGGGGCAGAGCCCCACGGTTTTAGGTTTTGTTTTTTAGTTGTTTTAGCTTTAAGACTAGCCATCCTGCAAGTGTGCCCGCAATTAAGCCGCCAATGTGTGCAAAATAATCAATGTTCGGCACAACAAAACTCATTCCCAATCCCATTACCACGTAAATTATCACAACTTGGTTGCTGATAACATCCATCGATTGCTTGTTCAGACGAGTATAAATAAAAGCCGCCCCGATTATGCCGTAAATCGCACCGCTCGCACCTGCCGAAATCCCCTGTGTCAAAAACAGACTCGCCGCCGATGCCGATAAACCCGAAAATAAATATATGAAAATAAACGAGAATTTCCCGTAATACGCCTCAATCCTCGTCCCGAAAATCAATAGCCCCGTCAAATTAAAAAATAAATGGGTCCAGCCAAAATGCAAAAACATTGCCGTAAATAACCGAAAATATTCGCCATGATTCCAAATCAAATACGGGAAAATCGCCCCAAATCGTATCGCCGTTACCTGCGGATGCTGCTCGTATCCGTCCAAATACATCAGTATCTTCATCAAAATATTGGTAATCGCAATCACAATCGTACAAATTGGCACGGAACTGGTAAATTTCGTCGGAAACACCGATTCTTCGCTGGTTTCATCAATCGTTGGTTTCGGCGCATCTGGCACGAATGGACTCGGGCTCACTTTGATAACTTCCAACGCCCCCAAAACAGCCTTGTGTAAATTCATAATATCCGTGGGCTGGTTCGGGTCGGTAATAAGCATTTGCGTGTCCAAATCGATATGCCAATAAATCGCATACGGCGATTGACCAAAAAACGCCTCTGCCTCTTTCAAACTATCCGAGCCGCCCTTGCCACACGACAAGAAAACTACCCAAATGCTGCTGAACATATAACTCAACGAAGAGGCTCGCTCCATCTCTTTTGCCCGCAAGAATTTCCGTACATCAGGCTCTAACTTGTCATTATCCACGACCTGCAACAGACAAAGAGCCATCCCGTCTTCCCTCGCCAACGTAAATCCGCCGTGGGAATGTCCCGCCTCTTCGCCTAAATGTCCAAATCCTGCCGCAGTACATTCTCTATATATGGTCTCTAAGGCGTTCATTGTTTTAACCTCAAAATTTCCCTTGCCCTATCCACAATCGCCGCTGGCGGTGGCTCAACGTCCCTCAGCTCATATTCCATATTCAAATCGTCCCATTTATATTCGCCCATCTTATGAAACGGCAAAATCTCGATTTTTTCAACATTTTCAAATGGTTGCAAAAATTCAGCCAATGCCCTCACATCGTCCATATCGTCGGTATAACCTGGCACAAGCACATATCGAATCCAAGTCTTAACTCCCAGCCGTTCAGCTACTTTCAGTGTATTTATCGTATTTTCCAGCTCAACGCCCGTCAGTCTCTTATAAACCTCGGCATTGATGCTCTTTATATCCAACAGCAGCAGATCCACGTTTTTAAGCACTTTTTCAGCATTTTCCACCGAAGTATTGCCCGAGCTATCCAAAACGGTATGCAAACCCGTTTCCCGACAAGCTGCCAACAATTCTGCCAAGAATTCCGCTTGGACAAACGGTTCGCCGCCCGTTATTGTAACGCCTCCATCCGAAAATTTCAGATACGACCGATATTTTTTAATATCTCTCAAAACGGCTTCAACTGTAGCAACTGCACCGCTCTTCAGTTTCCAGGTATCGGGGTTATGGCAATATTTACATCTCAAGCTACAGCCTGACAAAAAAACCAAATACCGTATCCCAGGTCCATCGACCATCCCTCCAGAATCCACCGAGTGCACATACCCAACACATTTCCCATCATACATAAAAAATCCCCTCCAAGCGGCTAAAACCGTGGGGCTCTGCCCCACACCCCGCAAGGGGGCTAGCCCCCTTGACCCCCCTCGTTCGTTATTTTTTGTTCTCCTGATTCTACCCAACCGCTCCAATTTTTTGCCGTTGGGCAAAAAATGTCCGCTTGTCTTGCGAAACCGCCCAATGGCGTTCCTCAAACCCAAACAAATTTTAAAGTTTGTCCAGAGACAGTCCAGTGAACTGTCGAGTTTCAAAGTGGCGGGGGGTTGGGGGCTGGCCCCC
>WRKH01000256.1 GCA_009778175.1 Turicibacter sp. | reverse complement strand
AAAGTTTGTCCACTTTACAAAGTGGCGGGGGTCTGGGAGCTGGTCCCCAGCGGGGTGTGGGGCAGAGCCCCACGGTTTTAAAAAAGGAGTAGTTATGTTTGATTCAGCGACTTTGGAGAAATTGGGGACGACGGTTGCCGATGCGTCGGGTAATTTGCTTTTTCGTCAGGAGGATTTGGCTAGTATAGCGGGAGATCGCTATTCCATAATTATCGGTGTGGGTGGTAGTGGTTGTGCTACAGTCGAAGATATAAAAAGAATGTTAAAAACAAAAGTTCGAGATATAGGTCAACGAGTAGCGTTTCTTGCCATCGATACAGATAAAGGGTCGCTGGATCGCTTGACACAACTCTCTGCAAGAGAAAAACTTAGCCTTGCCCCCAGTGTTAGCGGTGCAGATGCACGATGGCAAAACGAAACGACAAGAATCGCCGAAGTAAAAGAATGGGTAAGAGGAGATTTCCGACAAACCCTTGAAAAAGATGGTGCAGGGCGATATAGGCAAGTGGCAAGAGCCATGTTGTTTGATTTTGGCAATAGAGCAAACCCAACCAACAAAAGGACAGAAACCGCCATCCGTGAAAGTTTCGACTCCCTTGCGATGGTGTCCGCAACAAAGGTTCAGGTATACATAACCCTCGGGCTGGCTGGCGGAACGGGCAGCGGTCTCCTGATTGATATTGCCGATTTAGTGCATAGAGCAGCACCGTCGGGTATAAGTGTTGAAGTTACGGGCTTTTTCTATCTGCCTGACGCTACGTGGGAATACACCAAGGAAGACGACACACGTACTGAAATCTTACAAGCCAATGGCTATGCCGCACTAAAGGAGCTTGACTACTATCATTCCATCCCGCAGCGTAGCGGATACTATGAAGAATCAGATGCACAAAAACCACTATCCAAAGCACAGTATAGCACCACTAAGCCACTATACGAGATGGTTTTTCTTGTTTCGGGAGTGGGAACACAAACGGCACAAAATGCTCGGGAAGCTGTAAAGGAATCGCTGGTAAATCTCATCACGGAAAAGAAAAGCAACCATGAGGATGCTAATCATCAGTTTATGGGCTCTAGCTGGCTGGCAAATAAAAACGCCGCAAGAGATTCAACGATTAATAATTTAGACCCATCTGTCGAAGGTACCTATCCCGAAGATACCTATGATTATTGTAGTGTCGGAGTGGGACTCGCCACCATACCAGAGGACGTTATCAAATCCTACGCCATCGGATATTTGGCAAATACATTCTATAGCAAAGACGGAGACAATACATGGAAAGAAAACCCGATAAATGCTCATCGTGCCAAAGAGTTAATCGACGGGCTTATTTTATCCAAAGATAGCTTGCTTAGCAAAAACGGGGGCAAAATTCGTAATCTCTGTGTTTTGAAATGGCCAACGAATCGTATTTCGCCCGCACCAGCGGACATTGTAAACGGCACAAAGGATTCCGAACAGGCAAGATTCCTCAAAATTGACGAACAAAAAACGGCAGCAGTAGCCTCCATGCGGGAATATTTAGATGCAAAATATTTGGAATTTCAGGCAAGAGCCAAAGACATATTGCTAGAATATGGCCCTAAATGCTTGCTACATATGTGGACTGGCTTCCAACCGAGCAAAATATATGATAAATCGGCGGGTATATCCAATAAACTATCGAGGCTTACCTCGGGCTATGAAGACGGCTTTGATACCACAAAGACGGGCAATGACTTGGCTAATGCACGGGATCGATGCAGAGGGACGACAGCCACCATAGATTCCTCACGCATACCCATATTTGGTAAAATTTTTAGAGGACAAATCCCCATTTCCATAAAAGATAAGATGCACGGTTGGGACGAGGCTTTTAGGCGGCATAAGGTAGAGGAATTAATCTCCGATGTTGCAGCCGAAATTTTTGACAACGCAGGGGGTACATTGGTCGAGTGTTATATTAACCGCATCAAGAAATTTATGGAGCAAGTGGAGTGCTTTGACAAGGTTCTTGATAAGATGAAAATTGCGTATGAGGGCATGGGTGCTGACTTTAAAAAGCATAGCGATACTACAAAAGGCACACCTCTTCGTTATAATATTTTAGGGGACGACGAGGCGTTTGAATGGGCAAGCGATATTGTGCATCGTGCCGTCAAGCAAGAGTACTATCAAGTGGAGTTGCGTAACGAGCTTGTAGAGAGCTTTGTCGCCAATCCTTCCCTGTGGGCTGCGGCTGAAATTGAGGATACGGGATATTTACCCGCAAGAAGACTCTATGATGAGGCTGTAAAAAAGGTGTTAGACTCGGGAACGCATCCAATCAATGAATTTTCCATCGAGGCATATATGCAGTATCTCAAAGAAAAAAATAACGACGACGATTTAGGCAGGGTGGCGGAACGCATAGTAAATAGAGTTGTTGGTCAAGCAAAGTCGTTATTCCCTAAGGCACAAAACGCCCTACAAGAGGGGACGGAGCATATTTATATTTTAATCCCAGATAATTTCAATACTCAGGACGGCGGTGTGGAATTTTACAATGCCCTGCAGACGGCAGCCCAAAATTTGGAGGGAAGCGTTAGAGTCTTTCCATCGCCGATAAGAGGCAGAATCGTTTGCTACCGCTTGATATGTGCCTTACCTTTGAATATCCTTGCCGATATTGAAATTTGGGAGCGGGCATATGACAAGAGCTCGCGCCGAGAGATGCACTCCAACGAAAGCGACAAAGGGCGTTTTAACCCTGTTGAAGGTTTGCGTTGGGAAGATTATCCCGCACTTGCCTATAGGCGGCACAAAATGGAAGCCGAAAAGGATTGCCGTGAAAATAGGTTTATGCGAGAGAAATTCAATGTCATATTCAATCAAGCTGTAGAAAACGGCTTGCTATGCCCCTCCAAAAAAGAGGACGGTATGTTTGAATATGTTTTTTACAACTTGACAAGATGCGTCCCCGACGACTACAAATTAGATTTGATTGGCAAATATGACCAAAAAGACGAATATGGGCGATATTTGGCAGGAGAGCATTTAATAAATTTCCTAATCGACGACAACCAATCCGACAAAGACACTATCAAAGAAGAAGTCAAGCTGGCATACCATGAAAAATTGACCGATGGAAAAACAACACCAGAGGCGGCAAAAGAAGCGGCAAAAAGAGCTCTTAGGCGGCACGTGCCGATGTACACAGCTGTAAAAAAGAGCTTGCGGCTTGTGCAGGCGATTAAAACGGATATTGAGCGAGCCAACCAAGGCGTTTCCAGCCGTAAATTGCATGAGCTGTCGGCAAAACTACTTTCTTTTAATTTTTTGCGAAAAGATGCAAAAGGCGACTGGCGACTCTTTGATACGCATGAGCTTAACAGGGGCAAAAGCTGTGAAGTTGTACGCATGATACGGGCACAATTCAAGACAGAGAAGGAAAAAGCACTTTTCTCCAAAAATTTGCACTACCTGCTGCTGACGGAGTACCTTTCCAAAAGTGATTCCTTGTCAACCGATGAAAATATAGATATTTACTGGGAGAAAGCGGAGGAAATCTATAACGGAATCTTCCTGCAGGACAGTTTTAATGCAGGGGATTATATAGACTCGCTACAAGAGGTCAAAAAAGAGGCGACGGAGTTTATCAACCTTTATAGCGAAACAATCCCCTCCTACCGCTCATATCGAGACAACCTTATATCCGAACTCGGCATTAAAAGGGACGAAGACAAGCAAAAATTTTGGGAAGACAGTCTGGATAAATATCGGGCAGTGCACGAGCTTTATAATGAGTTGATCGAAAAATTGGAGGTAAGCTAAATTGCAGATAGAAAATTTAGCAAAAACTGCTGGAAGATTCACCATAGTTTTCGATAATTTGACGGACTTAACGGTTCGGGACTGCGATGATACCCCTTTGGAAAAATATTTTTTCGAAATCTTTCAGTCTGCTCAATATCATCTATCGGATCGGGTTTTTTCGTTTGCCGATGAAGCTGTTGCTAATCTGATAGAGCAGCTACGACATCGAGGTAAGGAATTGGACGATGCACCTAATGGCTACCTTTTTGCAGTTTACGAAGATATTTTGAAACTCAATAGCGAGAGATTAAAGGAATTTCTGCACTTTCACAAATTGGCTTCGGCGAGGCTAGACCCACAAAGCAGAGAGGCGGAAGTCCATTTGTTTTGCGTATTAAAGCAGACAAACAACGATGACGAAAGGCTGCTTGCACACAAAAATATGCTCGATATAGTCGAATGTTTGGCTCAACAGGTAAATCAAGAGAAGATACGACCCTATCTGCTAATCTATCCAAATATTTACACCCGTGAAAATTTTTTAGAGGATACCGTTCGTTGGCTATATTTGGCGAGTCGCATCGCACGACCGTATTTTTTTGACGAGGCTGTGCAAGGTAACTTTTTTAACTTGACCTATGTGGGATACCATGTAGAGACGAATAAGAAAAATCGTAAACGGATAGAAGCGATAACTGCACGTCTAGGGGATAACTCGTTTAGCGAGGCAGATTTATACAGCTTAGTGAAAAAGAATTTTGAAACAGTGTTGGCGGATTGTTTGCAGTACGCAATCGGAGAAGTAGACAAGCGTATTAACGATATTGTTCCAAATATGCCTGTCCCGAAGGAAGTAACGGGGCATCCAATCATCAATTTTTTCAGGGGTATTCATCAAACAAAATCAGCTGCCATTTGTCTTACCGATGCAATACGAGACACCTACTATCACGCTGTCCACGTACCATTTTTTATTAATTCAACAAATGCCAAATTCGGCGAAAATGAAACGCCTTTGCTTAACAGGGTTTTTTACGGCACACCGCTAGAAGCCATTGTCAGTTTTGGGCAAGCGATATTACAGCAATTACACAATGAACTGGACGTTAGAACCGTTACAATCGAAGGATACCATATAAGACCAACCTGGCGCAGGAAAGAATTGTTAGACGATATGTATGCCGCAACAAGATTTTATCGAGAACAATCCAAACAACAATTACCAGTAATTGTGATAAATAAGCTAATCCAGGCATTACCGACAGAGCTTGAAAATTTGAGATGCGAGAAAGAAGCCTATATTAAGGAGCGGCACGATGCCGAACGAGATCTGGAATTAAAGGGCGGAAAACATTCGAGCGATGAATTTGTTTTCATTCGCAGAGCAAAGCAAGCGTTAAGAGATAACGTAACTATGCCATACGTTGTTGACCAATCTTTCTATGATTACCTAATCACTAATAACGCCACAAAGGAATATTCAAGCACGCTCTCTGGCGAAGATGGGTTTACAGGAATATTCTGCTTAGACGGCGACCAGAGTGATGTATTACAGGCATTTCGATTGATGAAATATGAACTGAACCAAAAGTCCGTAACCAAGAGAATATTTAGTTTGTTTGAAGATGATCGAGGTGATGAGGGTGCTGAATATGTATAAAAGACTGGAAATTGATGATATAGAATGGTCAAAAGATGATAGGCTGAAGATCCGCCCAAAAAAAGATAAAGAAAATCATCGTTATTTAGAATATCGGTTGGTGGATGCATCCCAAAACCCGAATCGAGACGAATTAAATCCATTTGTGCCATGGCCTAAAGATGAGGTTGGAGAATTTGATTTTGTCCCCCTTGGATATAAGCAAGTTATGCAGCTGAAACATGAAGATGGCACGTATGCAATCTATGCTGACAGAGTACATGAATATCGTTTGGAATATAGAACAATCGAAAAGAAGAATTTTACGCAGCATATCATCAGCATCAAGGGTTTGGCATTTGTCGTGCATC
Organism: Turicibacter sp.; assembly: GCA_009778175.1. Classification (GTDB taxonomy): domain Bacteria; phylum Bacillota; class Clostridia; order Lachnospirales; family WQUN01; genus WRKH01. Next base: position 6,126 of record WRKH01000256.1, on the reverse strand, counting down.
GGTGTAGAATTTGGCTAGAAAAAAATGGGAAGGACAGGTTTTTTCTGGGAAAACTTTCGGAGGGCGATAACAGCTATTTAACCTACAATAACACCCGCTACAAACTAAAGCAAGATGATATTTGTCAGGCGTTTCTCCCGAAATGACCCATGACTATCCAAATGTCTAATAATTTAGCGATAACATCAACACACGGGCGGATAATATCCGCCCCTACGAAATAACAAAAATAAAAAATGCAGTCCAGGGCGCGCCCTGGCGGGGGTGTGGGGCGCGTAGCCCCACGGTTTTAATAAGTCTAATGTGAGGTAAATGTGTATGAAAAGCAAAAAAGGGTTTAGTTATTGCTGCCCTAACTGTGGTAATCTGTTTTGGGAAGAAGATGCTTTGTATAATGTCGGACCAGTAATCTTTCGTGAAATGAGTAATAATGCCGTCCCCGTCTATATAACCCGCAAAGAAATTGAAAAATGGATAGAGGCGGCAAAAAAAGACGCTAACAATGTCTGGGCCCCCTCGCTCGATGAAATTTTAGAACTTCTGCAAAACGATAATAATAGACGTATATGGGATGCGTTGCAAGCATTTCCTGCCCTCGAAGAGCTAAAGAACGATGCTGGTAAAAAATCCGCAGACGAAATAATGGGCGATATTGAATCAAAGACCGCTTCATCTACCAGCGACACAAAAAAATTGCTGAATCAACACTATAAAGACTTGCGTAAAAATTTTATCGAAGGAGACTACAAATTTAGGATCACCATAGACAAAAAAGATAGCCCCTACGGCTTTGCATGGAAATCTTTTTTCGGCGGAAAATTAATGCCCATACAAGAGAAAATATTTCATAACCCAAATAAGCCCAACGCTCTACATTGCCCTCAATGCAGAGCGGTAGTCTTGGAAGGTGCGTTTACCTGTGAACAAAAACTAATTACATTTATTGGATTTCCGTATGCTGGCAAAACCTGCTTGTTGGCGGCACTTGGATCCGAAATTATGAAGCAGTATGCGTATTTTCTTGAATTTAAAAGGGAGAGCGATTTGCTTGAAGATTGCGGGCTAAAGGAGATTGAATTAAACGACGATCTAGGAGCTCCAGAGCGACACGCCCGAAAAGGAGCCGATCTTATAGCTGCACTAAAAAAATTAATGGGCGTGAGTGCCGTCCCATCCGATTTCCCTGCTGGCAAAGCCATATTAAAGCTGTATGAACATGGCTACCACGTTGACCCAACCTTGCGCGAGGGCGAAAATGTGCTGGATTTTTCGTTCCGAGTAGAGGACGATGAAATAGGGCTCGAGGAGACAATTTACACATTCGTTGATATTTCCGGCGAAACATTTTCACAAAACCTTGTAGACGAAGCCAGCGTAAAATTTCCGCTCTTTAGAAATTGCGATGTCTTTATCCTATGTGTAGAAAGAGAGGAGCATAATTCACAATCGAGCTATATGAAAAAGGTTATACAGGATGTTTCACGTTATTTAGAGGGAAGATCCGATAAGGAAGAAGCACCCAGACCCGCCATGTGTGTCATAACAAAATATGACAAATGGAGTGCAGAATGGGAAAATAGGAGTACAGTTTCAACACAAGAGCCTGCTAATAAGAGCGGCAGAATCGCCAATGTGTTCGGCTTTAACGAGGCATACAATATGTTTTTCGATGAACTAATCAATTATGGCTTTATAGTCGAGGGACTTTCAAAATATTTTAAGACAACGCCGATGTATTGTTCAGCATACGGCTGCGAACCCAAACATTACAATGAAATCCAGGAGACTTCAGAGCCTGTGCTTGATATTAGTCCGATTAATATTGATATTATGCTAAAATGGATTTATTTTGTTACTGGCAGATGTAGTTACGGAAAGGGCATCAGCAGGTCGAAAAATAATCCAATAGAGACGGCATATGTCGAAAATTATAAAATCCACAATTTGAGTATGCTAAACGCTCCTTCCGTACAAAAACCAGAGGAAATAGCGGATCTTAGATTGGACGACTTACTTGTTCTGGGGGAACTTTTTTCCAATCTTACCGCATTGGAAAGGGAGCAATACAGGAACAGAATGTGGGACTATGCGATTGAAAGCCATTTTGTACCACAGAGGGAACATCTTAAAAAAGAGACTGCCGATGCCATACGATTATTAGAAATATCGATTGAAAACGAGAAGAATAAACATGATGTCTGCCTAGCGGAAAACGAAAAAATTTTGGCGGAATTTGATGATGAAACAAATGGGCTTCTCTCGCAAAAACACAACGACCTAGAGAGGGAGAAAGCAAAAAAAATGACCGAACTAGAGACTAGGCACGAAAGAGCAAGGGGCGGGATAGTTTCAAAAAAAATGAAAAAGGAGCAAGAAGAGGCAAAAATCAAGGAAAAGACAGCCTTCGCAGCGAGGCTGGACAACGAAACAAAAGAGGTCTTGGAAAAACTGAGGGAAGCTAGGAAAACCGAAAAGGCGGAGACCATGATTCAACTAGGAAAGCCGATAATAGCCTTTAGAACGGAGATGGCTCGCCTGGAAAGCAAAATATTAGACGAAAAAACGAAATTGACCGACAAACTTAGCGATCTAAAAGAGCTGCAAAATCGAGAAAAAAATCGGTGGTTCAATGAGGGGATATGGCGGAATGAGGAGGTATCACTTTGACAAAATATTGTACGGTTGAAGGCACACTGGGAATATCTCAGCAGATCTTTTACGAAACCAAGGGTTCTATGGTAGGATTGGCAACTGCCAAAAATAGGATAAAACCATATACCGATACATATACGCTAGGCAATGCTGAAGGCAGTAGTACGCCCCCTCGAGCATTTACCTATCTGCCGCCGTCTGCCGATGCCGATTCAAAGATAGGTAGCTTGATTATAAACGCCAAACAAAAACACAAAAGTGAGGGCGGCGTTTCCGAACGCTACAACTCCAGATACTATCAGGCGATTCATTATTATTTGGACGATGGACAGCCCGCCGATTTTATCAAATCGGTTCTTGACCTAGATGCACTCAAAGAAGACGAGGCACATCATGCCGAAAGTATAAACGAAGATACGCCGTTGATAGACAGATATTTGACGGCGGGAGATATTTCAAGGGAAATACTTGAAAAAAATCGTGCTGCCATGTGCAATGCAATTTTTTACCTGATGAACGGAGAGAAAATTATATTTGCGGCGGAAAAAACAGACGAGATGACTTTTGAGGACAGGGCTAGAGAGATACTCGTTCAGCTGTATAGCCTAATCCCCCCCGCTCTCTGTTGGGGATTGGGTTTTTCTACCTATCGTCGAAACGATGATTTTAATACATTCAAGAAGGATATAGCTGTTTTTGTCGTGGAAGCAGATGCGATTAGCCCTGTGCTGGATGGACAATTTCAAGTTATCAAGATGGACAATGTTTCATCGCTCGAAGATGACGAAATGGCTCGCATATTTGCCTGGAGCAAGATTCCCTATGAGGAGCGTCTAAAATATGGGATAGATGCCAATTTTACTCTATCCGATGTTATCAGGGAATTTATGCCCGACTGGAAAACGGAGAAAATCGAAGGCACAATACATGATTTGGAAACTTTGATAGATTATCATCAATCATTCCCGAAATTGAGCGAAAATCCCGAGTCAGACTTGAACAGGGAGTTTTCACTTAGAATCCCAAAAATGATTTCTTCCCAGAATCGCTTTAGTCTACTCGATCCGCTGGTTGATGAGATTAATGAAATATCAAAAGACGGTGCGATTGTGTTCACGGAAAAAGGCAAAAATCTATTTAGCTATTGCTGTCGGGAGCTGCGATGCCTGGGCTCGAACGAAGTCGAGATTAAGCAGATTCTTAAAATGCTAAAAAAAAATACCGAAGCCGAAGAAAGTAGCAGGCTTTTGGTCGAGGAAATTGCCAAATTGGAGGCAATCGCCCAACAAAATAAAACTGACCATAATATGGAGGTCGTCAGCCAAAGAACAGCGGATATTCAAAACCTTATCCATGAAATGCTAGAATCTCAAAAACAACAGCTCACAAAACTAGAGGAATCGCAACACGCCAATGATAAAAATTTCGAAAAACTTTATGTTTTATCGTTATCGGCTTTCCAAGCGATGCACGATAGATTTGACAAATTTCAGCCTGTAGCCAAAGAAATGTATGAATCGGTGGCAATCATTCGCCAAACGATAAACGGCTTAATGCAGGCTACGGTGGAGCAAGAACAAAAAAGAACACGAACGTGGAAAATCGCAACCTTTGCGGCTAGCTCTGTTTTGGGTATACTTATTTTAGCCATTTTAGCACTGTTTGTTAATGGATTTATTGTGTTTTAGGAAATGTATTTAACCATGTAAAACGCCCATTTTGGTTTTTCGTTAATGCTGTCGCCTCTTTTTTTATGCCCATTTTAGCGTTTTTGAAAATTTTTGAAAAATTTTTTCAAAAGGTATTGACATTGACGTTGCGTAATGGTTTACAATCTTTTTATAAGGAGGTTGCGAGGATGGAATACACAATCAACAAATTGGCTAAAATGGCAGGTATCAGCACAAGGACATTGCGTTATTATGATGAATACGGGCTGCTAAAACCTGCACGTGCAAGGTTCAACGGCTATCGCATCTATGGGCAGCGAGAGGTTGACCGTCTGCAACACATACTCTTCTATCGTGAACTGGGCGTTCCTTTAGGAGAAATCCGCAAAATTTTACAAAAGGATTTTAACGGAATGGATGCGTTGCAAAATCACTTGACTGCACTATTAGCCAAAAGAACGCAACTCAATAGGTTAATAGCCAATGTGGAGAAAAGCATATTGGCACAGAGAGGAGAAGTAAAAATGACAGACAGAGAGAAATTAAGCGGTTTTGCCGAAAAAATCGACAAAATAATCGCTGACAACGAAGGTAGGTATGGCGAAGAAATAAGGACAAAATACGGTTCCGATACAGTAGATAGATCCAACGCCAAGATTAAGGGAATGAGTCAAGAGGACTTTGAAAAGGTGGAAAAATTGCGGGAGGAATTTAACGCAGCCATTAAAGCCGCTTTTGAGGAGGAAGGCAGCAGCCCAAAAAGCAGATTAGCCCAAAAAGCCTGTGAACTTCACAAGGAATGGTTATGTTATTTTTGGGATAACTACAGCAAAGAGGCACATACGGGCGTAGCACAGATGTACGTGGATGACACCAGGTTTACAGCACATTTCGATGAAATCGCACCAGGCATAACAACATTTTTACGAGATGCGGTAGCCATATATTGCAAAACCACAAACGCCTAAAACCGTAGGGCTCTGCACCACACCTGGCACAAGACCGTCTTGCCGCTGGGGGCGTGCCCCTTGACCCGCTCGTTTGAGCGGTATCCAAAATAGATAGATACGCAAAAGCCCTGCATTTGACGAAATGTAGGGCTTTTTGCATTTTATGTAAGCGAGTGTACAAGAGGGCAGATAGCCGACAAAACTATTGTGAAAAATAATTGACTATTTTCGCAATACCCGTTATAATGATAATTGTTCCCGTGTTTTTATGCAAAAGGCTTGCTTTTAGGGGCTTGCCGCTGGGGGATCGATATTCGATGTTCAAAATCGGAACAGACATTAAAAAGGGGAAAGGGAGGCAATAATGGAAAATAAAATAACACTAATCCTAGGCGTAATCGGGGCGGACGTACACGCCGTGGGGAACAAAATACTCGACTATGCCTACACAAAAGCAGGCTTTAACGTCGTAAATTTGGGCGTTATGGTCTCGCAGAAGGAATTTATCGATGCCGCAATCGAGGCAAGTGCCGATGCGATGGTCGTGTCGTCCATCTATGGACACGGGGAAATCGACTGCCGTGGCCTACGTGAAAAATGCGACGAAGCCGGCCTAAAAAACATCAAACTCTACGCTGGAGGCAACCTCGTTATCGGTAAGAAAAGATTCGAAAACACCGAAGAAATTTTCAAAAAAATGGGCTACGACCGAGTCTACCCGCCAGGCACAACGCCCGAACAAAGCATAACCGACATAATGGAAGATTTTAACCTAAAACCCTAAAAAATAAAAATTTTAAAATTTAAAGTTTGTCCACTTTTCAAAGTGGCGGGGGGGGGGGGATGACAAAAAA
>WRKH01000255.1 GCA_009778175.1 Turicibacter sp. | reverse complement strand
ACAACGGCATAATGATCAACGGCAAGCCCATTTACAACACGTACTCCACGATGTCATTCCTTGACGGAATCGACTACAAATGCTACTGGACAATGAGCGGAATAATGGACACAATAGCCGACCTAACAAACGACAGCAGACGAAAAGAAATCACAAGAATGCTCGGCGGCGAAAAAATAGCAATAACCCTTGAAGAACGCATTTCGCTCCTAGACTTGCTGAACAACCCAGGCGACGAGGATTTTTACTCGTTGGTCGTGCAAGCGGGTTACTTATCTGTGGAAAAGCTATCCGCCGAATCCTCAAAAATGCTCCTATCTATCCCAAACATCGAACTCATAAAGGCGTGGAAAGATTTTATCTTAAAACGAGTGTTCCGTATGTCGTCAAGATACGTGCGGTCGATTTTCGAGAACAGCGATAATTTACCACTCTTCGCCAAGGATTTAGAGCGAATAATAACCGACCGCCTATCCCAAAACGACTTAGGTTCGCTAAAAGGCGAGGACAGAAAAAAAGTCCCCGAAATCCTCTACCACGTATTCTTGCTAGGCTTGCTCTGTGCGGACGGGCACACTCAACGAAAATACCCACTCTCCAACCGTGAGAGCGGCGATGGGCGATTCGACATCTTCCTCGAACGGGCGGAGGGAAATTTTATCTTCGAGTTAAAATCCTCGAAAAATCTCAAAAGTCTCGAAAAAGATGCACAATCCGCCCTGGAGCAGATAACCGCCAAACGCTACGATGCTGAAAACTCCACAAAACGCCTTGTTAAGGTCGGCATAGCCTTTGTGGGCAAAAATTGCAAAATTTTATGTGAAGAAGAATTTGACCAAAACTAAATTAACCAAAAACGCAAAAGAGAGGTTTCCCAAAACCTCTTTTTTGTTGCAAAAAATTAAATAAAACTCCCAACATGGTCAAAATCCTGGTCAACCAAATCAAAAAACCCGCCAAATATCAGACTTTTTATCCTATTCCCGCAAACACTAAACTTTTGCGAAATACCACGAAAGGCAAAGATGACAAAGTTAAGCGTGATTATCCCGATGTATAATGTTGGGAGGTATGTTCGGCGGGCGGCGGAGAGTGTTGTAAGTGAGCAGGTTGGGGATTGGTTGGAGGTTATTGCCGTGGACGATGGCAGTACGGACGATACAATCTCCATCTGCGAAAAGAGTTTCGGGAATTTCTCAAACTTCCGACTAATCAAGCAACCCAACACTGGCCCAGGCGGAGCAAGAAACACAGGCATAGCCGCCGCAACAGGCGAATACATAATGTTCCTGGACGGGGACGATTTCCTGCTACCGAACGCCCTGCAAAATATCCTCGCCCTTTTAGAAAAAGAAAACCCAACCGTCCTATTCGGCAGATACTTGCGTTGGATGGACGGCGAAGGCATAATCCCCGCCAAACAAGCGGATTTCCAGCCAGCCAAAAATTTGACCATAACCGAGTATATCCTAGGCGTATTCCCCGAGCCGTCATGGAACTCAGCTTGGCGGTACGTGTGCAAGAGGGATTTTATCCTTGAAAACGGGCTATTCTTCGCCCCGACAATGTACTGCGAGGATATGAAATGGGTGTTGGAGTTGCTAGGGAAGTTGGAGGAGACGGCGAGGAAATTGGCGTTCTTGCCAGAGCCGTTTTATGCCTACAACTACCGCCGCACAGGCTCGATTATGAACAGCACTAGCCCTAAGCGGATTTTAGACTTGACCACAATCATCGCCGAGATGTTGCCGAAATACCGTGAACGTCCGATTGTCTGTCGGGAACTCATTTGGCAGGTGTTTTACTATATTAACGAATATTGCACGTTTACGAAAAACGAACGCCGACTGATTTTTGCGGGGTACTTGCGGGTTTTGCCGATGTTTGAGATGTCGGGGAGTTGGTTTTATCGATGTATCGGCAAGATTCAGTGGCGGTGGATGTTTTATTGGCTGTCGGTTGGGTTGTTTGCGGGGAAAATTTTAAGGCGGAAGATTAAACGGATATAAAAAGGAGATTTCAACAATGAAACAGCTACTAAAACGCATACGGAGCAGATTCCACAACGATATACTGGCAGAATTATCTACAATGCAAGACCAACAGAACAGTCTACTACATGAGTTGAAAAATCCCCCCGACTCAACCGCACTTTACAACATAAACAAAGTATACAAGGCGTTGGCGGATGAAATATCAAGAAATTTGTTTTGGGGGCGGTTGCAAATGAATATTACAGGCGATATCAACTATTTTTTCGACTCATTGTTAAAAATGCCTTTGAATATTTTAAAATCCGAAAATGATAGAAATACCGATAACTGCCTTGTTTTTCTGCAAAATTATAATGGCAACCATAAAGGTAAATTCATAATATTTGCCGAAAGACAACACAACGGAAGAATAAAGTGGTACTATGAGCTATTTAAGAAATACAACATCGAACCTTATGGTATATACTCGCCAAAAACGGACTTTCTCCCGCAAATACCTCTACCCCTCATTAACGAAAAAGAATTTCAAAACGCCATGAAAGACTCAACGATATTTTTGATAGAGCGGAGTCATCTGCCACAAACACAGGCACTATACAACAAATTTCCCAACGCAACATTCATACAATGCTACACGAGAATAGGCACACAATATTTCGACAAAGATATAATTCAGCCAATACAGAACGAGGTTTTTGTGGATGCGGGGGCATATGGTTTGAAAAATTCAAGACGATTTGTAGAATGGACGAGTGGCGAATATAGCGACATTCATGCCTTTGAACCCGATAAAAAGAATTATAAAAATTGCTTAAAAATATTGAAAAATCCCCAAAATAATTTCGACAGCCAGAAAATTAAACTAGTCCAAAAAGGTTTATACGATAAATCCGCCACCATAAGTTTTAACATGAACAAAAGAAAATCGACCATAAGCGACGACGGCATTTTAACCATTAAAACCATCGCCCTAGACAAATATATGAAAAATCAAGAAAATCCCCCAACATTTATAAAAATGGACGTTGAAGGTGCAGAACTCGCCGCCTTAAAAGGGGCAAAAGAAACCATAAAACGCCACCGTCCTCGTCTTGCAATCTGCATCTACCACAAGCCCGAAGATATTTTGGACATTCCGCTCTATATTTTGAGCCTTGTCCCTGACTATAAACTCTATATTCGCCACTATACAACTTGGAAAATCGAAACAGTTTTGTATTGCATATAGAGTTGCTGACTGAAAGGAAATTAAAATGCAGAAAATAAGCATAATCGTACCTGTATACAATGTTGAGCCATTTTTGCGAAAATGCGTCAAGAGCCTGACCGCACAAACATACACCAATCTGGAAATAATCCTAATAGACGATGGCTCGCCCGATAATAGCGGCAGAATCTGCGATGATCTAGCGGCAGACGACAGCCGTATAAGGGTAATTCACACGGAGAATCAAGGCGTAAGTGCCGCACGAAACACAGGCCTCGACCACGCAACAGGCGATTTTATAACCTTTGTGGATCCAGACGATTACGCAAGCCCCGATATGATAGAATATCTGTATTCGGCTATGGCAGAACACAGTGCCTGCATGGTTTCTTGTGATTTTTATAGATTGCAAAAAGGTAAAATTAAAAATCCTCCCCACCGATATATTATGGAGTTAGATGGCATAGATGCTATTAAAGAAACGATTTTGCGAGCACAAAACCATATGTGGGGACGTTTATTTAAGCGTGAATTATGGAAAAATCGGCGATTTGAAAAAGGTAGAAAATTAGGCGAAGATTTAGTGGCACTTTACAAAGTGTTCGAAGCCTGCAACAAAATTATTTTGCTACCTGAACCAAAATACTACTACCGCATACACGCCAACGGCGTTACTAGTACAAAAACAGTGGAGAATTTCTTTTGGATAATAGACTCTCGCATACAAAGACATAACGATTTAGAAAAATACCCACAATTTAAGGAAGATTTAGTTAAAAATATGCTAGGCAAATGCTATGCCAGCATAAGAGCAATCTACAAAAACAGAAAGGATATTTATCATTATCCCGAAATAACTACTCGTATAAAGCAATTTTTCAAGGAAAATTGGAATTATATACAAGCCATGGATAGCGTAAACCGCTTGAACCTTACTAGATTGGAATATTTTTTGGATTTTTCTACTCTAAAACTATATAAAGCCTACCATTTGAATCGCCTAGCAATAATTTTGAGAAAAATGAAAAAGAGACATAGACAACGCATAAAAAAGCTGCACAAAAGAATGGTAAGATTCTTTTTCAAAAATCTTTCTAAGGAACGCCCGCTTATGGTTGACATTAGTGAATTTTCAAAAAACGATTTAATAAAGTTACAAAAACTGCGTCTCGCCCAACTAGACCTATTAGATGAACTCGTTAGAGTGTGTAAAAAACATAATTTAAGTTATTATCTCTATGGTGGCACACTACTCGGAGCAGTACGCCACGGCGGTTTTATCCCCTGGGACGATGACATAGATTTAGCCATGCCCCGTGCGGATTTCGATAAATTGGGCGAAATAGCCGCCGCCGAACTCGGCGAACGCTTTTTTTACCAATCTTGCTACATTGAAAAAGATTTTCCTTATTTATTTTCCAAGATACGACTGAACAACACACACGTGGAAGAGCCTTATATGCGGGAATGGAACATACACAAGGGAATATACATCGATATAATGCCATTAGACACATTTCCACCTAATGAAAAGCGTGGACTTAGATGGCTTGAAAAATTAATTTGGCTAAATAAAATACAAGCCCGAGACAGACCAATAACCCTACGCCCAAACAAGCAAATAACCCATAAAATATATAGACTGTTCCCCAAAGAAGTAACTTACAACAAAATAAAAAGATTGATTATAAAAATGAATAGCTATAAAAATCAAAGCCAAAAATTATGTAGCCCTGCAAGCCATTATCGCCCCATTAAAAAGTTAGTTTTCCAAAAAGATTGGTTTGCCGCAAATGTTACGATAGCTTTTGAAGATAGAGAATATAATACTTTTTCAGGTTGGAACGAATATTTAATACAGGTATATGGCGAAAAATATATGCAGTTGCCGCCACCTGAAAAAAGGGTCAATCATTTTAGTTTTTTTGATGTAAAATTTGACGAAAGCGAGGAAATCTCACTTGGAAACAAAGAATAATAAAATCAGCATAATAGTAGCAATCTACAATGTAGAGGCATTTTTGAGGAAATGTATAAAAAGCATTTTATCTCAAACCTATACAAACATAGAACTTATACTGGTAGATGACGGAAGTCCTGATAATAGCGGTGAAATATGCGATGATTTTGCGGAAGAAGATGATCGCATTGTTGTTGTCCACCAAGAAAACGGTGGGGTATGTTCCGCAAGAAATGCGGGGCTTGCCGTTGCAACAGGCGAATGGGTCGGTTTTGTAGACCCAGACGACTGGATAGACCCAAATATGTATCAGTATCTTCTTGATAGTGCAATAATGCACGGTGTAGATATTGCAGCCTGTGCCTATTACAGGGTAGAAAAAAATAAACATAAGGTGATTTCAAGTTGGGAAACATACATATACGATAGCCACAGTGCCATAGAGGACATGGTAAATGATCACATGAAAATGCGAGTAGTACCTTGGAACAAATTATTTAAACGCAAATTATTCAACGATCTACAATTCCCAGTAGGGCGAATATATGAAGGTAATTACATAATGCATAATGTATTTGGGTTGGCAAACAAGATATTATATATGCCTGAGCCTAAATATTATTATCGAAAAAACCCTAACAGCCTAACCCATTTGTTAAGTCTAAAAAATGATATAGAGTGGGTTGCTGCTCATATCAAACGTTATGAAGATTTGCACAAAAAACATCCACATTTAGTAAATAAACTTATGGCATTCATTGTGGTGCAGAGCGTAAACTTAGTGTATACTTGCTACAAACAAAGGCAAGAGATAAAAAATTATATGCCGCAAATAAAAGAAGTTGGCGATTTTGTAAATGACAACTGGGACTATATTGAAAAAATGAGTCGCACCAATCGAATTACCATGCAAAAACTAAAATATTTAACTAATCCGACTCTGTCGCAGCTATATTTTGCGAATATTCTGAGGTATTGCGGCAAAAAACGTACTCATATCAAAAAAAGAATGAAAAAAATGGAAAAACGGCTTAAAACCAATATTAGAGCTACTTTTTTCCCAAAAAAAACCAAATTACCCTCATATCGTGTTAATATTTCAGAACTTACTACGGCAGATAACGCCATATTTTCCAATATTCGCAAGGTTATGTTGGAATTATTGGACGAAGTCGTTAGAATTTGTGATAGACATAACTTGACATATTTTTTATATGGCGGCACATTGCTTGGAGCGATAAGGCACGAGGGTTTTATTCCTTGGGATGATGATATTGACATCGCCATGCCAAGAGACGATTTTGAAAAATTTGAAAAAATCTGCGAAACTGAATTAAGCATCAAATATTTTTACCAGACCTCTTTTACAGATAGCGAATACAGCTATCCAAACGCCAAGTTACGTAAAAATTTTACATTTGCAAAACAGGCAGAGAGCAATATACATCAGGGAATTTTTATTGGGATATTTGCCCTTACCAATTTTCCAAATACGCAAAAGAAGAAGATTTTGAAACAGTATAGCTGGATTTTAGATATATGCGAAAGAACCAATATTAATTCATTGCTTCCACACAAACAACTCCTACACAAATTTTACAGGCTTATGCCGAGCAAGGCACGATACGATAAACGACAAATTTTTTTGCAGAAAGTACATAAATGTGCAAGTGATTATGTATGCAGTTTTGGTAGCGGCTACCTCCCACTCGAAAAACGAGTATTTGAAAAGGCATGGTTTGCTGGCTATGAATACTCAAATTTTGAAGGCAAGCAGTACAAAATTCCGACTGGTTGGAAAGAATATCTCATACACGTATACGGACCTAATTACATGAAATTACCACCAGAGCACAAGCGAAAATCCCATTTTAATTTTTATAATGTGCGTTTTGAAACGGACGATGAACGAGGTAGGGTATGAAAAAATATAAAAAAGGCTATACCACGGGCGTGTACGATATGTTCCACATTGGACATTTGAATGTGTTACGCCGTGCCAAGGAATATTGCGATTTTTTGATTGTAGGCGTAAGCACAGATGAACTCGTGCAGCAGGAGAAAAACAAAATCCCGATAATTCCATTTGCCGAACGTGCGGAGATTATAGCTGCGATTGAGTATGTGGACGAGGTTGTGCCACAGACAGACAAGGATAAATTTGCCGCCTGGGAGCGGTACGGTTTTGATGTTATGTTTGTAGGGGACGACTGGAAAGGTAAGCCGCTTTTCACGCAGGCGGAGGAGAAACTAAACGAAGTTGGAGTGGACGTGATTTATTTTGAATACACACAAAATATTTCGTCTACTAAGCTAAAGGATTTTATCATGGAGCTGGAGGGAAGTTATGAATAAATGTACAGATGTTAAAAAAGAACTTGGAGGACAAATTGTGAATAAACCGCTAAAAATAGCCATACTTACGCTTATGCCAAATTTTAATTTTGGGGCAAATATGCAAGCCTTTGCTTTAAGTCAATATCTCAAAACACTTGGGCATGAGGTGTTCTTGTTAAGGCGGAATATAAAACATCTTCAAATTCCAGATGATTTAATAAATCTGGATTTTATAAGGAGAACACAGGGATATGTCGGATTTGAACATAAATATTTTCGTTATTCTGATTTGGCGATAACTGCGGACGAACTAAGTGAAGCCACAAAAAATGCTGATTTGATTATAACAGGCAGTGATCAGGTTTGGAGTAAAGGCTTTTTAGACGCTAAATCCTTAGAACTTTTTTGCCTTAATTTTGCCAAAGACAAACTTGCAGTTGTGGCATCTTACGCCGCCAGCATGGGTAGAAGTAATGTTGTAGAAGAGGCAGGGGATAGGGATTTTTTTGCACGTAACCTCGATCATTTTGACTATGTATCTCTACGAGAGAGTGGTCAGGAGCAGGGGTTTGAAGAGGCTTTGGGATTTCCGTGTGAAATAGTTTTAGATCCCACCTTGTTGCTTCATGCCAAACAGTACGAAGAGTTTATTACTGAACGTCCCGTTCAAGAAAAATACATATTTGTACATAGCGAATATAATCAAAATTACCAAAAAGATATTGTACGGTTAGGTAAAGAATTGTCAAACAAACTGGGATTACCTATTCTTAATAATTGTCAAGGGTTTGGTAATCGTAAAAACAAGGTCTTTGACTCGCCAAACCAAATTAAAACAGGTTATCATTTTTCTCCAGATGAAGTTGTAAATGCTATCTATCATGCCGAATATGTGTTGACGACTAGCTTTCACTGCTTGTGTTTTGCTTTGAATTTCAAGAAAAATGTATACAGTGTGGTGTTTCAGTCCCATAAAAGTAATCGCCAAAATCATATTTTAGGCGAATTGGGGCTTACGTCTCAAACGATAGAAATTGACGGAAGTTTTCTCAACAAAACAATAAAGCCCATAACCGATGAACAATGGAATTTTGCCCACGAAAGATTAGCGTATTTACGGAAACATTCCTATGCGTATATAGACAAAATCACAAGTGGCAAAAAGCGTGAGAAAAAAGACTATTTGACTGGCAAAAATGAGTTTCATTGTTTTAGTTGTTTCGCTTGTGCTGATATATGCCACTATAATGCTATCGAGATGTTGGAAAATGCTCACGGTTTCTTTTTCCCGAAAATAAACAAAGAAAAATGCACAAATTGCGGGGCTTGTCATAAAACCTGCCCATACATCACAAACAATCCCGAGATTGATTTCGACGGGCGAGCGTATTTGACATACAATCTAAATGCCGAGGAATTGAAAAACAGTAGTAGTGGCGGAATGTATCCAATACTTGCACGGTATGTTTTGGCGAAAAATGGTTTTGTTATAGGAGTTAAATTTGATGATAATTTTAACGTCATGTATGACATAGCGGACAATGCCGAAGATGCGTATTCTTTTAGATTTTCAAAATACGTGTATCCGTTGCACAACGATATTTACAATAAAACTCAAAATGCTTTAAAAACTGGCAAACTCGTGTTGTTTACAGGTTCGCCTTGTAAGATAATGGGGCTAAGAAATTTTTTAGGCAAGGATTATGAAAATTTGTTACTTGTGGACATTATATGTCATGCTACGGCTAGTCCGTTCGCATTTAGAAAATATTTACAGGCAAGAGAGAAAGAAGAGGGATCTCCGATTGTAAAATTTGCATTTAGAACGCCAAAATTAAGGCAAACGAGCAAGGCTGTTGAAATCGTACACAAAAACGGTGTCGTAAAACTTTTGGAAAGGGATTTGTATATGGAGGCATATATGAAAGAACTATTTAGTGCTAAATCTTGCCATTTATGCCCCTTTACCAAACCGACTAGATGTTCTGATTTTACCATAGCAGATTTTTGGGGAGGATTTAAATATTATGATAATCCAGAAAAAAAGCCGCTTTCGGCACTGCTTGTTAATACAGGCAAAGCCTCTGTTTTATTCGATACCATAAAGAGCGAAATGTTTGCAAAAGAGGTCAAACCACGAGATGTGTTTAGGCATAATCATCGTTCTGCTGCATCTATTTCGTTAAAACGTGCCGATGTTTTGAGGGATTTGGTGGAGGATAAGGATGCGATTGATGTTTTTTCTCAAAATCGCAATAAAGCAACTAAAAAACCTGTTAAAACAAAAAAGAATTTTGCGAAGAAACTAGAGATCATTCATCGTTCTGCCGACTGGAAAATAGTAAAATTTTTAAAGATTGTGAAATTGGTAATAACTAGGTAGAGCATAAAGTAAGGAGAGAATAATGATTTCGATTCTAGCCGCCCGCTTTCGAGATTACAATTTTCTATTTGAGGAATTGGTAAAGCGGGATTTCAAAAAGCGTTACAAAGGCACATTTTTAGGGATTTTATGGAGTATGCTCGAACCACTTTTGCAACTGTTGGTTATGGTGCTTGTCTTTACACATTTTTTCGGGCGAGATACGCCGCATTTTATCGTGTATGTATTTTCGGGCTTGCTAGTTTTTGGATTTTTTCGGGATTCCACTGGGCAGGGAATGCAATCACTCATGGTAAACAAAGGCATATTCAACAAAATAAAAGTGCCGAAATACTTGTTTTTGTTCTCGAAAAATGTCTCGTCCTTGATTAACTTTTGGCTTACTTTGGTAATTTTCTTCATATTTGTAGCGTTGGACGGGATTCGTTTTTATCCGCAATTCTTTTTGCTGATATATCCGATTATCACGCTTACCATTTTTAACATAGGTGTAGGGCTGATTTTGTCGGCTTTATTCGTGTTTTTCAAAGACATCAAATATTTATACAGCATTTTCACGAGAATGTTAATGTGGCTGTCGGCTATTTTTTATACAGTTGACAGCTTTTCGATTGAGGTACAACGGCTATTTTTGCTGAATCCTGTGTTTGCCCATATCCATTATTTTCGGCTGATTGTGCTTTTTGGGCAAATTCCTGCTTGGCATATACATTTGATTTGTGCAGCGTATGCAACGACGGCTTTGGGCTTGGGGGCTTGGTTTTACAAAAAATATAACTATCGATTTGTATATTATATGTGAGGTGCAAAATGACGATAAACGTAAATAACATTGCCATTCGCTACATGATAGGCGATTTTAAGAATATCGGATTAAAGGATTTTATCATGCAAAAACTCAAAAAAGAGTATGTTGCAAAGGAATTTTGGGCGGTAGACGGCGTGAGTTTTTCTTTGGAAAAAGGCGATTTTTTGGGGATAATCGGGAATAACGGGGCGGGGAAGTCCACTTTATTAAAGGCGATTTCTGGAATAATGTTGCCGACAAAGGGCAGCATCTCAATAAACGGCAATATAGCGGCATTACTCGAACTCGGTACAGGCTTTGACGGCGAGATGACCGTGCGGGAGAATACGTTTTTGCGAGGGGCGTTAATGGGCTACACACGGGACTTTATGCACGAGACGTACCCGAAGATTATTGAATTTGCGGAGTTGGAAGATTTCCAGGACAGGGCGTTTCGGACGTTATCCTCGGGAATGAGGTCGAGATTGGCGTTTTCGATAGCTTGTCTGGTCAAGCCAGATATTTTGATTTTGGATGAGGTGCTAAGCGTGGGAGATGGCAGTTTTCGGGCGAAGAGCGAGGTTCGCATGAAAGAGATAATTTCGGGCGGGGCGACTACTTTGTTTGTGTCTCATTCGACAAGCCAGATACGGGCGTTGTGCAATAAGGCGTTGTGGTTGCACAAGGGGCGGCAGATGGCGGTTGGCGAGGTTGGGGTTGTCGTGGATAAGTATGAGCGATTTTTGAGTGGGGAATAATGTTTGCAAAAAGTCTGGTGGGTTGGTATAATGGAGGTGTGGGCAGGGGAGCGGTTGGAAATGAGGTAGAGTTATGGTAGTTGGCAACCCGAAGAAGATAGATTTGAGTACCTCGTCGTTTGAGCGGATGATTGAACGGGGAAATTTGTATGTGGATAAGACTAGGATAGTTGAGAATTTTATCGAGGAGGCTAGTTCGGTTCAGCTAGTTACGAGACAGCGGCGAATTGGCAAGACTCTTAACATGGACACGGTGCGGTGCTTTTTGACGGATAAGGTGGACAATCGGCATTTGTTCAAAGGGCTTTATGTTGAGAATAGCCATGTATGGGAGTTTGCGAACTCTTCGCCTGTGTTTTATTTTAATTTTAAGGGGTTGAATGTCCAGACGTACAGGAAAAAGCTCTATTTCATGATTATCAGATATATAAAAAGTTACTGTGATGTGAATAATTTGCCAGACACTGTTTTAGACTATATGTC
>WRKH01000254.1 GCA_009778175.1 Turicibacter sp. | reverse complement strand
CCGTATTCGCTTGCGATTACAGGGGTTCGATTAGAGACAGCCTGTTAATCGGCTGCAATGTGCTGAAACAGCTGAAATTTTTAGTCGATTCCAGCGACAACGAGTTTAATTTTACGCAAGTTTTCGACAAATACAACTATTATTTTGACGAAAACAACGCTTACCAAGAGGTTTTAGTCGAGGAAGAGGAATAACAAAATTTTTTCGCAACCCCCTTGACTAATCCAGTCAACCAATATATAATATAAACCATACCACTGACCAATCCAGTCAACCAACAGAAAGGAGCAACCCCATGACCCCAAAAACCGCCAAATTCCACGATCTGCCCACCCTCAAACGAGACAAAATCCTAAACGCCGCCATGAAAGAATTCCGCTACGGCTACAAAAAAGCGTCCACCGACGCAATCGTACGCAACGCCGCCATCTCCAAAGGCCTACTTTTCTTCTACTTCGGCACAAAACAAGGCCTCTACGAGTTCCTGCTAAACTACACGACCAACTTGCTGCGTTCCGATTACTTTGAAATGCTAAACCTCGCACATCGTGATATTTTGGAGGGCTTTTGGCAGATGTCCCTACTAAAACGAGACATTTCCTACCGCTACCCCTACATTTACGACTTCATCAAATCCGCCGACATACACCGTGCCGACATTCCCACCGCCGAAATTGCACAAAACCTACTACAACGTCAAACCACCGTCCTAACGGAACTATACAATGCTTGCGATATTTCCCTATTCCGCCCAGACATCGACCCACAAAAGACATTCAACCTAATCTACTGGTCAATCGACGCATTCATGGACGATTTCGACTCAAAAACGCCCAACTGGGACAACGAAAATTACGATCGCTTTCTACAAGAACTGCGAGAGTACCTAGACATTTGCAAAAAATGTTTTTACAAAAATTAAGACCTTGGGGCTCTGCCCCAACACCCCGCAAGGGGGCTTTTCGTCATACCCCCTTGACCCCCAACATTCGCTATTTTTTGTTACCATGGACTTCCGTCAATCGTTTCAAATTTGTAGCAGTTAGGCATCCCCACGAGCCAAAAAATGACGAAAGTTGGGGTCGAGGGGGTATGACAAAAAGCCCCTTGCGGGGTGTGGGGCGGAGTCCCACGGTTTTATATCTAAAAAGGAGAAAATTTTATGAATAACGAGAATTATGAACCACCAAGTATGGATAGCACCGAAGAGGCTAGTGTTAATAAGCCCATAAGTCTGGGCTTTCTGCTGAAATTTTCAGCACCCACGATTGTGTCAACGGTGCTTATGAGTGCCTTTGGTATCGTGGACGGCGTGTTCGTCATGCGGATAATCGACGAATACGCAATGTCGGCGACCGCACTTGTTTGGCCGTTCCTGATGTTTGTGCTGGCACTCGGCTTTATGTTCGGCACAGGCGGCAATGCCCTTGTCGCAAAGGAGCTGGGCGAGGGCAAAACCGTTCGTGCACGGCAGAATTTCACGATGATTGCTGTCGTGGCGGCGGTGGTTACGGCGGTGCTGTCGGCTGTCGGATTGCTTGCACCCAACTTTATTTTAGGCATTTTGGGCGTAAATCCAGAGGTTTTTGACATTGCTATGGAATATTTTGTGCCGATAAGCTGGTTTTTGCCCGTAATCACGCTGGGCGTGGTCTTCCAGCAATTCCTCATCACGGAGGGCAAGGCACATTTGAGCATGATTGCGACAATCATCGGCGGCTCGCTGAATATTGCACTCAACTGGCTGTTTATCTACTATTTGCAATGGGGGCTGCACGGTGCGGCGTTGGCGACCAGCATCGGATACACGATTCCTGCGGTCTTTGGGGTGTGCTACTTCACGTACAATCGCACGAGGGCGGGCGGCTTGATTTTTTTCGTAACGCCGAAATTCCGCCTGCGAGCACTCGGACAATCCGCTGTAAATGGGCTTTCTGAGATGATAACGATGATGGCGGGCTCGATAACGGGCATTTTTATGAACAATATTTTGATGGACATCGAGGGCCCGATGGCGGTGGCGGCGAGCGGCATCATGTTCGGCGGCATGGGACTGATAACGAGCCTATTTTTTGGCTATATTTGGGGGATTGCGCCGATTATCAGCTACAATTTCGGCAAGGGCGATTCGGAACGGCTGCAAAGAGTGTTTCGGTTGAGTTTGGCGGCGATTTTGACGATGGCGATTGCGGCGGTGGCAGGCAGTTTCGCCTTCACCGACCTAATAATCGGCATTTACGTAACGGAGCCGACGGTGTATTTTGAGGGAATGTGGTTCACGTTGCCGGTGGTGGAAATGGCACACAGTGCGTTGCGGATAATGAGCCTTGGGTACGTGTTTATGGCTGTGAATGCGTTCGGTTCGGCGTTGTTCACGGCGTTGAACAATGGCGTGATTTCAGGGCTGTTGTCGGCGTTGCGGACGTTTGTGTTTGTGATGTTGTCGTTGGCGGTGTTGCCGCTGGTGTTTGGGCTGGAAGGCGTGTGGTTTGCGATGCCCGCGGCGGAGGTTTTGGCGATTTTTGTTACTGTGGGGTTTTTGGCGGTTTATCGGAAGAGGTATCAGTATTTATAGAAGGAAGGCGAAAAATATGGGCAGTAAGGTAGAAATAGCGTACAGCGGCGGAAAATTGGTCGGCGTGATTTTGGGTTGTGTGGTCTTTGTGATTGTGGGGATTTTTCTTGTGGTGATAATTCAGGATTTTGTGGCGTTGTTGGTTGGAATAGTGGTGCTGGTATTTTTCGGCGGCTGTGCAGTGGTAGCGACCGTGAAATTTTTCAAGAATCTGCACCAGCCAGCACTCGTCATTGACAGGCTGGGCATCAGCGGCCCAATGTTGCTGATGCCCATTCCGTGGAAAAATATCACAGGTTTAGAAAAAATCCAAATACATGGGCAAGATATGTTGATTGTGAAAATTAGCAATCCGTTGGAATATATTGAACAGATTGAGCGACCGCTGTTCCGCAAGCCGCTTGAACTTACGTTAAGTAGTTATGGTTCGCCTGTTTCGTTGTCAGCGGTTACACTGAAGTGTAGCCAGACGGAGCTTGAAGATTTGATGTTTGAGTGGTGGGAGAAATGTTCAGGGTTGTGATGATGGGGATGTGGCTAATATCACTGTCATTAACTTAACGCATAAATTGCAAAAAAGCGGAATGGGCAAGCCCATTCCCTACATTCAAATTGTAGGGTCGAGGCTTGCCTCGACCGTCCTTGGCACTAAGTTAATGACAGTGGGCTAATATCCGCCCCTACGCAAGTGTTAGGAAATGTTTCACCTCAACCGAAAACGCCGAGGTGCAATTTTAAGCAATATGATTGTGCCGAATCCAGAATATATAATCCCCGCAACCAGCCAAGCTATAGCAAAGGATAGTGGTTCGATGGGCATACCCGTAAAAAGAATTGTAAGTGCGTACACAATCCAATTAATTACGCTGTATAGCCAGCTTTTGCCCCTGCCATCCGAGTCGTACGGCTGTATGACGTAGTATAGAAAAAGGTCGTTAAATGCCAAAATTAAGCCGATTATTGTCAATGTCGCAAGGAAAACGATGGCGTATTCCAAGACCATATATCCCCAAAGCAACCACAATGAGCCAATCGTCGAGAACGCCAAAATGCTTGTTATCAGCAGGTTAAATTTGGCGAGTTTGGCGAAGCGTGCCTTGAATGATGCCAAAATAACGCCTGCTTGGCGGTAATATGGATAGTGCAGCATATGTATATCGCAATTCACAAAAATCGCCCCCGTTACTATTTTGCCCATAGATGCTAGATAGGTTATAAAAAGGAACACGGAGGTAAAATCGAACAAATCCGCTAAATTGCTGTATTCAGAGAAAAATATCTCTCGAGGGGTTCTGTTCAGAAAGAGGGCTGCAAAAGCGGTAAAGAGCAGCACTCCAAGCGATAGAAGTATAGGCAAAGCACAGCGTAAGAGCATCTTCCTGAAAAATAGTTTGCGATGTCTTTCAAAAAAGAGGACATTCAGGTAGTCGAAACCGCTCCTGTGGCTGTGCTTGTCGTTCGTTAGATTGGTCGAGTCTACTCCTGCAGACCAGTCCTTAGCGGATTCGTGATCCGAATCCCAGCTCGCTGTGGCTTTTTTGTATTCCTCAGCCCAACCCTTGTTTCGGTGTATATTTTCAACCAATATATCAAAATATAGCGGGTACTGCCCCAAATATTTTATCAAAAGGAATATTGCCAAAACAGACGCAATTACTGCCAAATTGGCGTATGGAGACAGGAATAGTGCGTTAAAATCAGGAACGCCCAGGAAATAGGGGACAACAAGCCCCAGCAAAACGAAAAATATCAGCAAACCAAAAGAACCCCACGCAGATGTGGCAAAGTGTATGCCCTTTCTAAGGAATAGCGATAAATTGAGAAATTCCGCAAACAATCTAAACGCCGTGTATACAGTCAAAGTAGCAAAAACTGCCCAAAATGCTACAAACACGCCATCTAACAATATTACAAAGCCAATAAACAACGCAGGGGCAATTATAAACCAATCGGAAACTCTATCCGCCAAAATACGAGATTTTCCGTATTTTATGGGGTTTGTTCGGAAAAATACTACCATCGTCTCATCATTTCTCCAATGCTCAGCACCTACGATGACGGCGTTTACAGGAGCACCTATAAAGCTGATGACAAACCATGCCACAAGCATATTGCCCACAATATCCGCCCCGCTAAACAATGCCCTAGGTTCGCTATCGCCGAACACATCAAACAAACTATCAAAGAGACCCAAAAAACTCAACAAAAGCCCAAAACTGTACAGAAGCCCCAGATAGAGGAGGAAAAATCCAATCTTTTTGGAGACGACAAAGGAGAATCCCAAAATCAGAGCCGCAATCTTCACTCCCTCATAATCATGCATTTCGCTGGAAATTAGCCGCTTTAAGCCTGGCAGCCTTCTCAACAGATACAAAACCCTATTTGCAGCATTGGCGAAGCGGATTCGCAGACTCAAAAAGATTAGCTGAAAGAGACCTATCGTGTTAATAATCATTTCTTGCCCTCCTCTCCGCTACGTCATCATTATACCATGGCAACTAACTAAAATCAAGGATCGCCTTAGGGGATTTCCCGACAATCCCCGCCTCGAAAAAATTTTTTGACATATGGTGTTGCAATTTCAACATTTTTTTAGTATCATATATATTGAAGATTTGTTGTTTCGACTTACCGTTGCAATTTAGAGAGGAATTATATGGAATCGGACAGTTTGTTTAGCCTACTACTCATTTTTGTGATGGTTTTGTTAGGCTCGTATTTTTCAGCGACCGAAACTGCGTTTTCCGCATTAAACCGTATTCGAGTGAAGAATATAGTGGATGAGAACTCAAAAAAGTCAAAAAGAGCGGCGTTGGTATTGCGTTTGCATGATGAATTTGATAAACTATTATCTACACTACTTGTTTTGAACAATGTAGTAACGCTCGTGGCGGCTTCCATCTCCACTCTGCTTGCGATACGATATTGGGGCGATATGGGGGCTACCATATCTACTGCGATGCTTACCGTAATAATAGTGTTTTTTGGGGACATAACGCCGAAAAGCCTATCGAAAGAGTCGCCCGAGAAGGTCGCTATGCTTAGTGCACCGCTTTTATACCTGCTCGTTACCCTGCTTTCGCCTGTAAACTACATATTCATACAATGGAAAAAATTCCTGGGCCGCATTTTCAACACAACAAGCGATGAAACAATGACCGAAGAGGAGCTTATTTCATACGTAGAAGAGGCGCAGACGGCAGAAATACTAAACGAAGACAATCGCCAGCTGGTTACGAACGCAATAGAATTTAAAGACCTGAAGGCAATCGATATACTGACACCTCGCATCGATTTGGTGGCAATTTCAGTTGATGCGGCAGAAGAGGAATTTGAGCAGCTCTTTTTGGAAAGCGAGTTTTCGCGCCTAGTTGTGTATGAGGAGTCCGTTGACAACATAATCGGCGTGGTGCATATGCGAGATTTTTTCAAATATAAGTCGAAAAGGCAAATGCCCATGAGTTCGATATACACACAGCCTATGTTTGTAGCACCATCCACGAAGTTACCAGACCTATTCAATTTTTTGCAAAAGCAAAAATCGCATTTGGCTGTGGTAACAGATGAATACGGCGGCACGGCTGGAATAATCACTATCGAGGATATTTTGGAGGAATTGGTGGGCGATATTTGGGATGAGAGCGATGAAATAATTGTAGAGTTTGCCGAGCTTGGCGAAAATCGCTATAAAGTCATATGCTCAGCCTACTTAAAGGATTTATTCGCATTTTTCGACCTATCCATCGATGAAGATGCCGAGTCCACAAGCGTAAGCGGTTGGATTATGGACAAACTGGGCAAAGTCCCAGAAGAAGGCGATACCTTCCTATACGAAAATTTGACGGTAATAGTCCACAAAACGCAGCACAGACGTGTTTTAGAATGTATTATAACCGTAAACGACACCACCGAAACCACCGAACCGCCCGAATAACCGAATAAACCTTGACATCGCAAAGCAGCGAAAAAAGAAACAAAAAATTAAAAATTTGTCCACTTTTCAAAGTGGCGGACAGACGGTCTGTTCCCAGGTCTGGGGCAGAGTCCCAGAGTCCTAAGGAGGGGATTTAGTTGGATTCTTTGAATATAACTGGCGATATGGCGGATAAGATTAGAAATAACGTGAAAAAGGGCAAAAAACAGTTTTCATGGAAATTGACGTTCCCAAAAGGGGTCGCCTTGGACGAAATGAATGAAAACGGCATCATGATTCTTAATCGAAACCTGAAAAGGCTGCGGACGGAATTTACCATAAATACGGAAGAAAATGCCATTTCGATTTCACCGCAAACCCCTTATAAGGCTGGCTGCGAATACTTTTTTTGGGCTAAGTACAAGAAAAAGGAAATTTGCGTGGCTTTTACCATAGGCACAAACCACGAAATGCAAACATATGACCATAAAACCTCAATGGACAAACTAACCGTCCGTTTGGAGGAAGAGGCTCAAAAAGCGGCAAAAGCGGACTCCGAAACATCGGCGGGGAGTGCTGAAGCCGCAGAGACTGTAGAGGAAACACAATGAGAAGAAAGAGAAAAATCCCCATTTTTACACTAATGATTGCGACGGGCGTTGCTATGTTTGTATTTTCGCCGCATTTCTGGCTGTATGATATTAGCGTTCAGGGCAATTTGCAAATTGATGCGGAGACCATAATAGAGCTTGCCGACATAGGCGAAACGAATTTTTTCCTGTTCCGCCCAGCCGCCACTCGCCGCAACATTATCGAGAACCATTTTATTGAGGAAGTCAACTTTGTCCGCACTCTGCCAACTTCATTACAAATAACGGTTAGGGAACGCTTTTTGAGCGGATACATCGAATATTTGGACGGGCTATTCCTGTACATAGACGAAAACGGCAGAATCTTGGATATACGTTCATACATGGACGAAGAAAAGCCGATAATAACGGGCTTACGTTTTTCGCAGGTGCATTTGGGCGAGCTGTTGAGTGTGGAAAACCCCAACGCTTTTGCCCCAGCCGTTGCTTACACCGCCCTTATAAATCGCCACAACATTCACGGCGTATCGCAAATCGACGTGTCCGACCACAACAACGTACGTTTACGTCTTTACAACATAGAGGTTCAATTAGGCGATTTAACGGGTGCTAACGAAAAGATACTAACTTTACGTGAAATAGTAGAAGAATGGCCAACAATACGCCAAGTACGCGGCTTTCTAGACCTAAGCACTCTCGGCTCAACTTACGTTTTTAGGATACTGACTTGAAGACCGTGGGGGCTTTGCCCCCACACCCCCACCAGGGCACGCCCTGGACTGCACATTTTTTGGGTTTTTTACTAGGATAAGCCCAGTATTTCAAATCGCTTATGACACTAAAAAGAACGCAGACGGATGCTCCGATTCTGGAGAGGTATTCGCAAGGTTAAAAAACGAGGCTAAAAAGCGCGGACGGATACTCCGATTCTGATTAGGGGTATTCGCGAGGTTAAAAAAAGGAGGTTAATTATGATAGATATTGATGTTGCACAGGCTGTAAAAGCTAGAATTAAAGTGATAGGAGTGGGCGGAGGAGGCAATAACGCAGTCGATCGTATGATTGAGGATCAGGTCGAAGATATTGAATTTATCTCGGTTAATACGGATTATAAAGCGTTAAGTAAATCCAAAGCCCCGACACGCATACAAATAGGCGAAAAATTAACCCGTGGATTGGGTGCGGGCGGTCAACCTGAAATTGGCAGACGTGCCGCCGAAGAAAGCAGGGATGCTTTAAGCGAAGCCATCGATAACACAGATATGCTCTTTATTACAGCTGGTATGGGCGGTGGCACGGGTACTGGTGCCGCTCCTGTTATCGCAAGCATTGCCCATGAAATGGGAATTTTAACGGTCGCCGTTGTTACTAAGCCCTTCAATTTTGAAGGAGGCCCTCGTATGCGCCACGCAATGACGGGCATTAGCGACTTGCGAAAATATGTGGACACCCTTATCATCATTCCAAACGAAAAATTATTGGAAATCATTGACGACGATACGTCGATGCTAGATTCTTTCCATAAGGCAGACGAAGTGCTTAGACAGGGTGTACAAGGAATTAGCGATTTGATTTTGAAAGAAGGCTTAATTAATCTGGACTTTGCTGATGTGCGTACGGTAATGCAAAACCAAGGCGTGGCTCATATGGGCGTAGCTCGTGCCTCTGGCAAAAACAAAATACAAATTGCAGCCGACATTGCAATAAAGAGTCCGTTGCTCGAAACCACGATAGACGGTGCCCGCTCCGTGATTATCAGTTTTGCGGGTGATGCGAGCATTGCATTAAAAGACATAAATGCAGCTGCCACGGCAATAAAATCCGCAGTTGACCCAGAGGCTATAATCATCTTTGGTGCAACGATAAACCCAGACTTAAAAGACGAGGTCATGGCAACAGTTATCGCTACTGGACTTGAGGAAGATAGTGCTTTTAGAGTGCCTAAAAAATCGCTACCTCAAAGTGGCCCAACCGAATCCCCCGAACCCGAAACTCCCGAAGCACCCCCAAAACCAAAGGAGGAGCTTGCCCCCATTCGTAACGAAATCGGCGACAAACCCATCGATATTCCCATATTTTTACAAAGAAGGCGCGGATAAAAACCAGGCGGTTTTTGAAATCCGCCGCCTATGCGGACAAAACCAGACGGTTTTTGAAATCCGCCTTTATAGAGCTTTTTTTGCTGTGCTATTGAGTCTATTCATCTCCAAAAAATGCAACAAAAGAAACGCCAAAAATCTGAAATTTTCAGCTGTTTCGGCTATTGCCGCCGTTTAGACGCACGAAAGGGGATTTTTAAGGTTTAATTTCGTTATTCCTATCGAGCAGCAGAATCGTTGGTTGGTAGTCGTTCGGCACAGCATCTACATATTGGAACGCCATTACAATTATCCTGTCGCCCACAGTAACAAGCCGTGCAGCCGCTCCGTTTAGGCAAAAATAGTTAGGTTGGTCCGTTTTTATGACATACGTCTCGAATCGATTGCCATTGTTGATGTCAACGACTAAAACTTTTTGATATTCGCAAATCCCAGCCTTTTCCATTATGTGGTCGGGTATTGTTATCGAACCTTCGTAATTAATGTCCGCAGCAGAAACCACGGCACGATGAATCTTTGATTGTAGTATTTCTATCATTCTCTAACCTCGTTCTACATTAAGCCATCCGTTTGCCATCGCTCGAAAGGGAGATTTTTGTGATTACAAATCGACAACAAACAGCTTAATTTGTATTGTAGCATAACTTTTTTGGTGTGTCAATCAATTTGAGAGCACCCACGGAAATTTGTTTTTTCTGGTCAATCCAGCGAAAGGGTTTCCTCGCAAATAATTCTACACTTCTTACCAACAAACGCTATGCCAACCTTAACAAGCCGCCCTGAAAAATCCTCTCCATAACGCTTGGCGGTTATCTGCTCCAAGGCGGACTGTGCATCTTTCCCCAAATTTTCGGCATTTTCGGAAGATTTGAGTTCAAAAATAAAATTCCCCTCAGCTCGTTCAATGAAAATATCGAACCGTCCATCGCCGCTCTCTCGGTTGGAGATTGGATATTTCCGCAAGGTATGCCCGTCCGCACACAACAAGCCCAACAAAAATACATGATACAAAACTTCATGGGCTTTCTCCCGCTCCTCGCCCCGCAACCCCGCCAAATCATGGTGGGATAGGCGGTCGGTTATTATCCGTTCCAAGTCCTTTGTGAATAACGGCAAATTATCGCTATTCTCGAATATCGATCGCACCTGACTCGACAACACTCGAAACACTCGTTTCAAGATAAAATTCTTCCACGCCAACATGAGTTCAATGTTCGGTATGGACATTATCGCTTTTATGGTTTCGCTGACCGTCTCGCCCTCCGCTCGCTCCACCGACAAATACCCCGCCTGCACAATCAACGAATAAAAATCCTCATCGCCAGCCTCATGCGACAAATCCATGAGCGAGATGCGTTCTTCGATACCCATACATAATTTTTCGCCGCTTAATAGCCTTGTAATGGTTTTTCGGCGGTTTTCGTTGATTAGTTCGGCGATTGTGTCCATTATTCCGCTCATCGCCCAGTAGCATTTGTATTTGTTTTCGTCAAGGAACGACATGGTGGAATACGTGTTGTAAATGGGCTTGCCGTTGACCATGATGCCATTGTACCAGGTTTTTAGCTTGGCTTTGTCAAAATCAAAGAGCGTCTGCAATTCGTCTACTTCTTCTTCTGTCAAGCCGTAATCGTCCGTGTAGGTCGTATCGTTGAAAATGTCAAAGATTTTTATGTTATTCAGCCCGCTAAACAGGCTTTCTCGTGAAATCCGCATTACGCCTGTGATTAAGGCTTTTTCTAAATAGGGGTTATCCTTGAAACCTGTCGAGAACAGGAGCGTCTCGTATTGGCGTATTTCCTCGTATTCGGCGGTTTTGTAGTTGTCCATTAGCATTTTGTCGTATTCGTCGATTAGCAGATACGAACGCTTGCCTGTCGTTTCATAGACTGCTTTTGTTAGATAAAACAGACCTTTCGCATCTGAATAATCTTTATCTGAAATATAGCTTTCCACTTCCACAGAAAGGTCGTTTTTGTCGCAATATTCAAGGATATAATTTAGAACCGTGTGAAAAACATCCTTTTTGTAGGTTTGAGGGGATAAACTCTTAAAATTAAAATAAAACACAGGCGAAGAGTTCGCATATTCCCAAACATGGCTGCTTTCAACATAAAGCCCCTTAAACAACCGCCGATTGTCAACCCTATCCGTCAAAAAACAACGTATCGTATCCATGTTAAGGCTTTTTCCCAGCCGCCGCTGCCGTGTAATCAACTGCACAGAGCTTGCCTCTTCGATAAAATTCTCAACAATGCGCGTCTTGTCAATATACAAATTCTTTCGCTCTATCATCCGCTCGAATGACGAAGTGCTTAAATCTATCTTTTTTGGATTGCCTACTAACATTACATTTTCTCCTCACAAATAATTTTACATTTCTTGCCAAAAAACGAAATGCCAACCTTAACAAGCCGCCCTGAAAAATCCTTGCCATAACGCTTGGCGGTTATCTGCTCCAAGGCGGACTGTGCATCTTTTTCCAAACTTTCGGCATTTTCAGAAGATTTGAGTTCAAAAATAAAGTTACCCTCCGCTCGTTCGAGAAAAATATCGAACCGTCCATCGCCGCTCTCTCGATTGGAGATTGGGTATTTTTGCGTAGTATTACCGTCCGCACACAATA